>CAJQQW010000049.1 GCA_905480565.1 uncultured Halioglobus sp.
GTGCGGCCAATTCTGTGCACGTAATCTTCCGGGTCCTCCGGGAGATTGTAATTCACCACGTGACTCACTCCCTCAACATGGATACCGCGTCCAGCCACATCCGTGGCAACCAGCACCTTGAGCTCGCCGCTTTTAAATAGCTCCAGAGTGCGGGTGCGCTTGGCCTGCGGAATATCGCCTGAAAGAATTCCAGCGGACACGCCCGCCTTGCGCAGCCTCTCGTGCAATCGCCGCACCTGGTCACGTCGGTTGGCGAATACGATTACACTGGTGCAATCCGCACTGCGCAACAGGTTATCCAAAACCTTGTAACGCTGGCTGCTACTCACCAGGTATATTTTCTGGTCCACCGTATCCGTCGCGACACTCTCGGGTTCTATTTCGATCGTAATGGGCTGGTATGTCCATTGCTGCGCGAGATTGAGTATGTCCTGGGTAAACGTGGCCGAAAACAACAGGGTCTGACGATGATCCTTATGCGGTGTGGCTCGCACAATGCGCTTGACCTGCGGGATAAAACCCATATCGAGCATGCGGTCCGCCTCGTCCAGAACCAGCGTCTCCACATGATCCAGATAAATATCACGGCGGCTCATAAAATCGATCAGGCGCCCCGGAGTGGCCACAACCAGGTCGACCACCTCATTACCCAGCCGGTTAAGCTGCTTCTGATAATCCATCCCGCCAATCAGGGTCACCACCTTTAGATCAGTGTGCTTGCTCAAATCCTCAGCATCCGCGGCGATCTGCATCACCAGTTCACGGGTAGGCGCAATCACCAGTGCCCGAGGTTCGCCTACGAAGCGCTCACCTTCAGGGGGATGGCACAGCAAATCATTAAAAATAGTCACAAGAAACGCTGCCGTCTTGCCCGTGCCAGTCTGTGCCTTACCAATGGCGTCATGGCCCTGCAGGGTATGCGGCATAATGCCCCCCTGAATAGGCGAGCAATACTTGAAACCAAGATCCGCAATGGCGTGCATCAACTCGTCGCGCAGCCCCAAATCATGAAAGCGTGTCTCGCCTTCCTTGGGCTCCACCACAAACTCATCCAGTGACCATTGCGCGACTGCCGCCTTGGGCTTACGGGAACGACGACGCTTGCGGCCATTATTGTTGGCAGACCTCGGGGTGCCCTCGCGGCGCGCATGCTCCACGGCCGCGCCCCTGGCAGACGGTTCATCGCGGGGGGGCTGGCCGACACTCGTAGACGCGGTGCCAGACGCGGTTGGGGAAGCCGGCTTTTGCTCAGACTCGCCCTTGCCCGAGAAGCGGTTAACTAGGTTCTTGATCAACGCGATTGGTCCCTTGACTGCTCAAAAAGTGCGCTAGTCTACCACCTTGTGGAACAAAAGGGGCGCGATACCGCGGACGCATCGCCACCACACTGTCACCGGGTATGACGGCAACAAGTCCCGAACCACGGGGTTCAGCGACCGGACGGCCACAGCCGCGTCAGAAAATAGTCCACGCTGGTGTAGCGACCACCACCGGTAAACAACAGGGCGAACAGCATAAGAAGATACGTTACACCGAATTCAATCCCGTTGTTCAGGATGACAAATTTTCCCTTTTCGGTCAGCCATGAGTAATTGCCGTGCTCGCGCAGTATCTCATTCGCCGCACCGAGGCGTACGGCAACCTCCTGGGAACTTGAATCTGCGATGGCGGGCCAGCCGTTGGGCCAATGCACTGCAAAAATTGCCACCAGCATGGTCACCATCAGGGGAATACTGATCCAGCGCGTCGCCAGCCCCAGCAGCAGCAGCAAAGCACCGATCGCCTCCGTGTACGCAGCAAGGTGCGCCATCAGCCAGGGCATCGGCAGCCCGAGGCCCCAGTCGGGATTACCAAACCACTCGATCGTGTTATCCATACCGGCGATCTTCTGTGTGCCTGCCATCCAGAAGATCGGCACGAGGTACAGCCGCAGCGCCAATGGAGCTAGCCCGTCTGCATAACGCAGCCTGGAAAAAAGCGCGTTGTGAAACACATAATAGGCCCTTGCGATAGCTTCCATATATCACCTCAGTATTTTGTTACGGCTGTGACCACCATTATGGCGTAAAGGTTTCGCCTCGGGGGGTTATTTTTGCGGATCGAGGTGGGCGCAGTCGGGACAATCGTGCCGGGGTGCGAGGGCGAGTTGCCGGATATCCATTGTGCGCAAATCCATCACCAGCAGCTTACCCCGCAGTGTCACGCCAAACCCCGTCAACACCTTCACCGCCTCCATCGCGAGCAGCGATCCAATCACCCCAACCACAGGCGCCAGCACACCGCTCTCACTGCAACTCAGCGCGGTCTTCTCTGCGGATTCGTTATAAAGACACCGGTAACAGGGGCCTCCGCGAGCCGGGTCGAACAATGCCAACTGCCCCTCGGTGCGCACTGCTGCCGCCGACAGCAGTGGCACACCCGCAGCAATGCAGGCGCGATTCAATGCAAACCGCGCCGGGTAGTTGTCCGTCGCATCCAGCACCAGATCGACGCGAGATACCAGCGAATTCATCGCCGCCGCCGTTAGCCGCGCTTCAATCGCTTCCGCCTTTATCTCCTGGTTGAGGGCCGACACCGCTTCGACGGCGGACCGCGCCTTGTTAGCGCCGATATCTCGCTCACCGTGCGCGACCTGCCGCTGCAGGTTACCCAGTTCCACATGGTCTCCGTCGGCGAGCAATAGCTTCCCAACGCCGGCGGCACCAAGATACAAAGCCGCGGGACAGCCGAGCCCACCGAGGCCGACGATCAATACGCGCGATGCCAGCAAACGCTCCTGTCCAGCAATATCGAACTCCGGCAACAGCAACTGCCGGTTATAGCGCAATAACTGCTTATCAGACAGCACGCCACTGTCCTCCACTAACGCGCGGCAGACCAGCGAGGTCCAGCCGAGTCTCCACACGGGAAAAGCCCTCACCACGCAGCAGTGCGCAGACACTGTCTGCCTGATCGCAGCCGTGTTCCAGTAACAGCCAACCCCCTTGCTTCAGCCGCACGGGTGCCTGACTCACCAGCTGCTGAATATCCTGAAATCCACCCCCGGCGGCCACCAGTGCCTCGCGCGGCTCAAAGCGAAGGTCACCCTGTTCGAGGTGAGCGTCCTGCGCATCAATGTAGGGGGGGTTGGACAACAGCACGTCAAAACGCTCGCCATCGAGGGCATCGAACCAGTCCGACTCGCGAAAATCGACGCGCTCCAGTTGCAGGCTGGTGGCATTGGCTCGCGCCACACGCAAGGCCGCCGCACTGCGATCGACAGCCAGCACCTGCCAGTCAGGACGCTCACTGGCAACGGCCAGAGCGATCGCACCGGACCCTGTGCCCAGGTCGAGTACACGCGCGTCCTGCGGCGCATCGAGCTCGAGGGCCCAGGCTACGAGGGTTTCCGTATCGGAACGGGGAATCAGTGTCGCGCTGTTGACGCTCAGGCGCAGGGACCAAAACTCGCGCGTACCCGTCAGGTACGCCACCGGCTGTCCAGCCTGACGCTCCGCCAACAAAGCCCTGTAGCGCGCGGTGTATTCGGATGCCACGGTTTCTTCAGGCCACGTATAAAGCCAGGCCCTCGGCTTGTCGAGGCAGTGACACAACAGGATTTCTGCATCGCGAGATGGATTGTCACCCGGTAATTCCGAGCCGGCGAGCAGTAATTCCCGCACGGTCGGCATCAGGACTCGGACAGGGCTGCCAGCTGATCTGCCTGGTATTCCTGACGAAGGGGCTCCACCACCTCATCAAGCTCACCAGAGATGACCTCTTCGAGCTTGTACAACGTCAGGTTAATACGATGATCAGTCAGGCGTCCCTGCGGAAAATTATAGGTGCGAATGCGGTCAGAGCGATCACCGGTGCCCACCAGATTGCGGCGCACCGCAGCCTGCTCAGTGGCCTGCTTGTCCTGCGCACTGCTCAGCAGTTTCGCTTGCAGCAGCGACATGGCGCGGGCACGATTTTTATGTTGCGACCGCTCATCCTGGCACTCCACCACGATACCACTGGGCAGGTGGGTCAAGCGCACCGCAGAATCGGTTTTGTTGACGTGCTGCCCTCCGGCACCGGAGGCCCTGAAAGTATCGACGCGCAGGTCGCCCTTGTTGATCTCCACCTCGTCAACGGTCTCCGCCTCGGGCATCACTGCCACCGTACAGGCCGAGGTATGTATACGGCCCTGGGATTCCGTCTCTGGCACGCGCTGCACCCGGTGGGCACCCGATTCAAATTTCAAACGGGCGTAAACATCACGTCCCTCCACACGGCTTATAATTTCTTTATAACCACCATGATCGCCGGGGCGCTCCGAGAGAACCTCCACCGTCCAACCCTTGTTCTCGCCATAACGGGAATACATGCGGAACAAATCACCGGAAAATATAGCGGCTTCATCACCCCCAGTACCCGCGCGAATCTCCAAAAATACGTTGTGCGAATCGTTGGGATCACGGGGTAAAAGCAGCGTCTGCAGCTCGATCTCCAGCTCCCCCATCCGCTCGGTACCACCGTCCAGCTCCTCCCTTGCCAGCTCGCGGACCCCCGCATCCTCGTCCTCCAGCATCTGGCGCGCTTCTTCAAGATCAGACTTCACCGCGCTGTACTGCGTATAGCAATCCACTACGGGCTGCAGCTCGGCATATTCGCGGGACAAATCCCGAAAGCGGTTTTGGTCGGAAATTATTTCACTGTCACCCAGCAACGCCGATACCTCCTCATGCCGGTCGGTGAGTGTTTCCAGCTTGCCAAGAAGGGATGCTTTCATTGCAGGGTTCGCGGTGTATTCTTACGGCTGTGGGCGGAAGCTCAATCTCTGAGTTGTCCTGCGCAGTACCATTACTTGTTGATGAAGATTCGTTATCAAGACCTAACAGCTCACGGGCATGATCGACGAGGTCCTGTCGCCCCTTGGCACTGGCCTGTTTGAGACCCGCTGTCGGCGCGTGAATGAGTTTATTGGTCACCGCGCGCGACAGTTGCTCGACCACGGCGCGGGCATCATCTCCGCGTGCCAGTGCCCGCTGTGCGCGCTGCAGTTCCAGTGTGCGAACCTGCTCCGCCATCGCGCGGTACTCCTTGACGGTATCCACAGCCACCAGACCGCGCTGCTCCTCCATGTATTGCTGCACGCCCTCATCAATAATAGTGTCCGCCTTGCGCGCCTCGCTGCTGCGGCTGCGCAGGTTTTGGTCAACAATTTCCCGCAGGTCATCCACGCAGTAGAGATAAACGTCTGACAACTCGCCCACCTGCGATTCAATATCCCGCGGCACTGCCAGGTCGATCATCAGCCAGGGGCGGTGCTTGCGCCCCTTCAGGGCCTGCTCCACCGCCCCCTTACCGAGAATCGGTAACTGACTGGCCGTGGAGGTGATCACTATATCTACGTCAGACAGGTGCCTCGGAATGTCCGATAACAGCACCGCCTCAGCGCCAAACTTTTGCGCTAACTCCCGGGCTCTATCGAGGGTGCGATTGGCGATAATAATCTCACTCAGGCCTGCCCCCACAAGATGTCTGGCCACCAGCTCTATCGTTTCACCGGCCCCAATCAACAAAGCACTGCAGCCATTCAGCGCGGAGAATATGTGTCCAGCCAGATCGACTGCTGCATACGCCACCGACACAGGATTTTCACCAATCGCCGTGTCGGTGCGCACACGCTTGGACAGGGTGAACACCCGCTGGAATATGCGACCCAATTCGCTGCCCACTGTACCGGCTTCTAGCGCCACGGCATAAGCGGACTTCAGCTGTCCGAAAATCTGCGGCTCACCCAACACCATGGAATCGAGGCCACTGGCCACCTGCACCAGATGACGCAGAGCATCGTTGCCCTGGTGATGATAGGCGCTGTGATGCAACTCATCGAAAGACAGATGGTGATAGCTCACCATCCACTGCACTACCGTCATCACATGATCGGCCGCGGGCGTATTGTCCGGCACGATGGCGTAAAGCTCGGTGCGGTTACACGTGGATAAAATAACGGCTTCATCCAGGCCCGCCTGATCGCATACTTCTACGAGCGCCTCCGCCACCTGTTCCGGGGCGAAGGCAACCCGCTCGCGTAAATCGACGGCGGCAGAATTGTGGTTAATTCCCAATGCGATCAGGTTCATGTTAGAGCGGTGGCCTCCCCGGCACCGGTAGGTCGACCCCGCTACCAAGTCACGCAGAGCCTTTTGAAAACCTCCCTGATTTTAACAAGTTACGCGCGAAATAACATTGCCTTGAAAAAATGCTCTGGAGCGAGCACCCCAGTGGGGCGGGTTCGTTAGGTTTAGCTGTCGGTCTGTGTCATCATACTTGCTCGCTAAACGCCCGGTTATCCCTGTCTTGCTTACAATGCCACGACTTCATACCCTTGCACTGACCTGCGCACTGCTGACGGCATGTGTGGGGCAGCCCGATGTGCCCGTCGATAGTTCAGCCCCGACGTCCCTCACTGAGCCGCAGGGTGCGGTGGTGCAGGAGCGTCCCATTCCAGCCGACAGCCTCTACCCACTGCTGGTAGCAGAATTCGCCCTGCGACAGGGTGAATACGATACGGCTATGGACACTTATATGGAGCAGTCTGCGCTCCTTAAAGATGCCGGAGTAAGCGCACATACCACCCACCTGACACAGTTCCTGCGACGGGATGGCGCTGCACTGCGCTCCGCTACCTTGTGGGTTGAGCTGGACCCTACCAATGCAGAGGCGAACAACACCCTCGCAGAATTACTGATTATGCGAGGCAGGACCGTCGAGGCACTGCCTTACCTCGCGACGGTAGAGCGAACCGCTGGCACCGCTAATTTCCCCATGGTGATCAAAGGCTACAACCAGCTGGACAGCGAGCAGCAAGATGCATTAGGCCTGCAGATCGATGCGTTGACCGAAGAGTTCCCGGGGAATAACCGCCTGTTGTTCACACGCGCCGTATTGTACGAAGAACAGCAGCAGCACGATGAGGCGCTCGCCGCGCTGGACACCCTGTTCAAGGCTGACGCTGACAACATACCGGGGTTGGTCCTGGAAGCGCGTATCCTCATCGAACAAGAGGAGAAAAACCCCTTTACACGTCTGGAAAAAGTACTGCGAGCCAACCCCGAGGACGTTCAGCTGCGCCTGCAATACGCGGGACTACTCACGACCACCGATATGAATGCTGCCCGCGAGCAGTTTGAAACGCTGACCGCGCAGGTCCCGGGGGATGCGAATCTGCTATTTTCGCTGGCACTTATCTGCCAGGAAATCGGGGACGACGAGGCCGCCCGCGAGTACCTGCTGGAAGTAGTGAGACAGGGCGAACGCGCCAACGAAGCCTACTTCTATCTTGCCAGAATGGCGGAAGATCTAGGGCAAATGGACAATGCGGTGGTCTATTACATGGCGATCAAGAACAGCGAGCACTACCTGCCCGCCAACGGGCGCATAGGCCAGATACTGACCGAGGGCGGTCGAGCGGACACTCGCCGTCGCTGGTTCGCGCAGCAGCGCCAGACAAACCCGCAACTGAGCGCTCACCTTTACGGACTGGAGGCTGAGATTATTGCCAAACACGGGCTTGTGCAGGACGCCATAGAACTTCTGGACCAGGCACTTTCAGAACTGCCCGACAACCTGTCGCTGCTCTATGCAAGAGCTATGCTGTATGAGCAAGGCAACGCGCTGGCTGCGATGGAGCGCGACCTGCGCGCGATTATCAAGATCGACCCGGAGAACGCCACTGCCCTCAACGCGCTAGGCTACACACTGGCCGACCAGACCACGCGCTATGAGGAAGCACTGGACCTCATATCACAAGCTCTCGTCTTAGAGCCCGATGAGCCGGCCATTCTGGACAGTATGGGCTGGGTCCTGTTTCGCGTCGGCCGTCTCGACGAGTCGCTGGAATACCTGCTTAGAGCCTATACCGAGTTCAACGATCCGGAAGTCGCTGCTCACCTGGCCGAGGTTCTTTGGGCGCGCGGTGACACGGAAGCGGCGAGAAACATATGGCAAGACGCACTGCAGCGCGAGCCCGGTCACCCGATACTTGTGAACACGCTTGAGCGCCTCGGCATCGATGCCACCTTCAACTCATCAACCTCTGAAGAGCCCGATGAGCAACTACCGTAGGCCGCTGACGTCGACGCTCCTGCCACTGTTGCTCCTCGCGCTGACACTGGCCGGATGTGCAGGACTGGAACGCCCCGCACAGGAGTCGTCAGGAGACTGGGATACGCACCGGCAGCAGTTGATCAACCTTAACCAGTGGCGTGCAGAAGGCAAGGTTGCACTGCGCAGCGCAGAGGGCGCAGAATCCGCCAGCCTGATGTGGCAGCAGCATGGCGAAGAGACCGACCTCCTCCTGAGCGGCCCGATTGGTTTGGGGGCCACGCGCATAACCAGTGATGGCACGCACCTCGATATCAACCGTGGCGGTGAGCTGCAACGTATCGATATTTCCAGCCCCGATGCTATCGCTCGGGCCACTGGCTGGGACCTGCCACTGGCGGCACTGCGCCACTGGCTGAAAGGGGCACCGGCATCGGACCTGGCAATACAGGCAATTGATCTGGATCCGAAACAGGGACTGCTTTTGCATCTGCGTCAGGCGGGCTGGGATATCCACTATCAACACTACCGTGAATTCGACGGCGTCAGCCTGCCCACACGCCTGCACCTCAAGCGCGGTTCCACAGAGGCGCGAATTCTTATTGCACAATGGCAGTTGCCACCGGACCGATGAGCCGTTCTTTTTCGCTCCTGTCGCCTGCCAAGCTCAACCTGTTTCTGCATATTACGGGGCGACGCCCAGACGGCTATCACGAGCTGCAAACCCTCTTTCAGTTGCTGGATTGGGGAGACATACTCACCTTTACGCCCAACCAAAGTGGCAAGGTCACACTCGACGGAGACGACATCGGTATACCCGACCATGAGAACCTGATACTCCGGGCCGCGAGCACGCTGCGAAGGAACACTCTGGGCGCCACCATCTCTCTGCAAAAACGCATACCCGCCGGTGCGGGTCTGGGCGGAGGCAGTTCCAACGCGGCAACCACACTGCTGGCGCTGAATCATCTCTGGAGGCTGAATCTCCCCAATGAACACCTGCGGGAAATGGGCGCAGCCCTGGGCGCTGACGTGCCGGTGTTTGTCGGCGCACGGTCCGCCTGGGCCGAGGGAATAGGGGAAATTCTCTCTCCGGTGACGCTTCCGCGGCGTTGGTACCTGATCCTGGTGCCCGGGTGCCACGTCTCAACCGGCCAAATATTTTCCCACCGGCAATTGACACGCAACAGCAAGCCCATCAAAATGGCGGCCTTTTTTAAGGGGGACTCCCGGAACGACTGCCAGAATCTGGTCAGCGAGATTTACCCGGAAGTTGGTAACGCCCTGAAATTATTAAATAAATTTGGAGAGGCCAGACTCACAGGAACCGGCGCCT
>CAJQQW010000050.1 GCA_905480565.1 uncultured Halioglobus sp.
TACATGCCGCTAAGCAAAGAGACAGAAACCACACAATGAAGAAAAAAGACCGCATGTTATTCATCACGTCGGGAGTAAACTCTCACGCTATCGGGTGGCGACTGAATGCACACAATACATCGCAACATACACGTAAAAGCAAACACCTTTAGTCTTAACGATCCGGGCCTGCCGATTTCAGCTCACTGATAATCGAAGCCCACATCGTGTCGGGCGCAGCATAAGGTGAGTATATCGCCAGACGATCCGCATACGGCCCATATTTTCCGATAAGTTTACTGGCGATTTCATCAGGCTCACCCCGAGTAGTGAATGCATCAAGAAAGCTGTCATCTATATGTGCACCCAGCTCGTCCCAACGGCCTTCCTTTGACAACCGGTTTAACTCGGGCTGTAAATCGCCACAACCAATTGCTTCCATCGGGGGGCGGTAAGCCGGGGTAGACGCATAAAAGCCCAACAGGCTCTTCACGCTCTGCGTGGCGGCTTCTCGCTCGGCCTCCGTCTCGCCTGTGATGACGATGGCATTGATTTGCAGAAGGAAATCCTCCCTGGAACGACCAGATTTCTCAAGGCCACGCTGCACGGCGGGCAGCGAATGATCCTCCAGAAAGGGCATACTGTTGAAGGGATGGACTATCAACCCATCAGCCGCCTCCCCCGCAACTTCGGTCATACGCGGACCCAGAGCACCCAGTAATACTGGCGGCACAGAACAGTCGAGTGGCCCCGGGTTAAACATGGGTGTCATCAGAGTATGACGGTAATAATCGCCGCGAAAGTCAAGCTTTGTGCCGTTTTGCCAGCAATCAAAGATCGCCTTGAGCGCGCGTATGTATTCGCGCATGCGCGTCGCCGGCGGGCTGAACTCCCGTCCAAACCGGTTTTCGATGTGGGCCTTCACCTGCGGACCAATGCCCAGCATGAACTTCCCCTGGCTGAACTTTTGCAAGTCCCAGGCCTGATAAGCCAGATGCATCGGGTTGCGCGGAAATGCCACGGCAATGCCCGTGGCAATATCCAGTTGTGGTGCATGTTCTGACGCGATAACCAGGGGATAGAAGGGATCCCAGCTTCCCTCCAGGGTATAAACGCCATCATAACCGATAGCAGCAAGACGTCTGGCCTCCTGCGCTGCGTCACCGAGTTGCGAATAAAATGGGCCATCTATTTTCATTGTGTAACTCTTCCCTTACGTCAGCACTGGCTGCACAACTTACACCACCTAATGCCAACGACCAAACGACACGAGTATCCCGGAACGGCTATCAGGTTGCAGTTCAGTATGCTGAACAACTGGGAGCGATTGATGAGATACACTAGGGCCACGTCACACCACCTTTTTTTCACCATTTACGGGCTACGCGCTATGAAAATTGGTATTTGCCTACCCTATATGAAAGCTGGCCTTACCCGCCAAGACTACCTGGCCTGGTTCGAGGCAATAGACAGCGGTCCCTATCACGCCCTATCCTGTGGCGAACGGATTCACGGACCCACCTTTGACATGCGCGTGGTGCTTTCAGCGGCAGCCGCAGCGACCAGCAGGGTAGAGATTACGCCCACTCTCTATGTGTTGCCGATGCACAGTGCGACCCGTGTTGCCAAGGAACTCACGACCCTCGATATACTCTCTGGCGGTAGAGTCAGAAACGTCTCCGTAGGCTACGGCGGACGGGAAAAAGACTACGAGGCAGTGGGGGCTCAATACAAGGGACGCTACGGCAAAATGGACAAACAAGTTGAAGAGATGCGCAAGGTATGGCGCGGCGAGGAAATGATTCCCGGAGGCGGCTTCATCGGACCTACACCTGCTGACCCGTCCGGACCCCGTCTGCTAGCCGGCGCCATGGGACCAAAAAGTATTGCACGTTGCGCCCAATGGGCAGATGGGCTGTATGCATGGTCTGGCAACGGCGAACAACACGAATTGGCGAATACTTTTCGTATGGCAGACGAGGCCTGGGAAAAAGCTGGCCGAAACACTCCCTCCTATCGCATGGGCGGTTTCTGGTACACGTTAGCTGACGATGGGCAACAAAAGCTTTATGACTATGTCTACGACTACCTCGCCATCGCCGGCCCCGAGATAGCAACAATGATGGCGGAATCCGTACATCGCAGCTCAGAGGAGTCAATATTAGAGGGCCTGGACAACGCTGAGGCGGCGGGTTGCGAGGAGTTATTCATGGTGCCGGCGACGGCTGACCTGTGCGAGGTAGACAAACTCTCGGAGATACTGGGCAAACGCTAATCGGCTGTCACGCCACAGATCCGAGGGTGAGTAATGCTGCGTGCTGCACCTCCCTAAAAGCCATAATGCGAACTACCTAGCGTTTCCGCGCGTTAGCCGCTGACTCTCTGTCGCGTGGCAGCTTATACTCCTGTGTCCCTGCACTAGATACGGCGGCACACAATGGCAAAGCGCGTTTATCTTTTCAGCGAAGGCACCAAGTACGACAGTGAGCTGCTAGGGGGCAAGGGAGCCAATCTCTGCGACATGACAGGTCTCGGTCTGCCGGTGCCTTTCGGCTTCATCTCAGTTCTGTCATGACATCGGCCTCGACTACGTTTCCTGTAGCCCCTTTCGTATTCCCATCGCACGTATCGCCGCCGCGCAAGCCAATGTCGACGGCAAACAGACGTATTGACGCAAACGAGTGCACATATAAACACCCCCGCCAGCGTTTCGATGTATTTTGGCTGCGTCATAGGTGCATTCCATTAAGCGCCAAAGTTCAATGGCTTTGGCACACTTTACCTCTACTGCCGTATGTAACGCCTTTTCACTGTCGATTGCCGTGGAGCCGAGTTTGCGGTGCATGATGACCTTGCCGGACGCATAAAACACGAACGATTGCGAATGCGCTAGACGCGAATAAAGTGCTGCTGCACGATCTGCAATGCGTTAGAAAGCGTCCAATAAAGCACCATTGCCGCGGGAAAGGGATAAAAGAGCAAAAAGAACGCCAGTGCGATAAAGTAAAGATTGCGCTTTTGCTTCCTGAGCTCATCTGCCGGTGCAAGTCTATCTTGAAACAACAGGGCCGAGAGCAACGTTACGCCACTCATCAACCATGGCAAGAGGCTGACACTGTCGCCCAACAGCGGGATCACAAAAGGGAGTCGCGCGATTGCATCCGGATAGGCGAGGCTTTCAATCCAGAGAAAGCCTGACTCCTGCAGCTGCGGCATCTCACCGAGGGCATTAAACACGGCGATCCAGATCGGTATCTGCAGCAGCATACCCAGCATGGGCTTCAAGACGAAAAATGGACTCACACCCAGTGATTTGTGCGCCGCCATAATGCGCTTGTGCGCTTCCTCACCGTCATAATTTGCCTTGATACTCGCCAACTGCGGAGCCAATGCCAGTTGCACCTGGCTCACCTTGCGCTGCATTCGCACCGTAATAACTCCCAGCGGCACCAACAGCACTTTCAAAGCGACGGTGAAACAAATAATCGCCAGACCCCAGCTCATGCTCCCAACCTGTTGCAAGGCCACCAATGAGGATTCCACCACCCCCGCCAGCCAAGCAATGGGACGCCATAAGTGGAAATAACGCAACTGCTGCAGTGGCAGGCCATACTGACTACTCAGGCGATCATTGCGAACCAACTCTGCCTGCACACCACCGGGGGGAAGAGCCGTGGTGATAAATGAATTCTCACTCACCGTAAGCGAAAGGCCGGGGCCGCTTACCAGAAGAGTGTGAAAACGGCCCATTGCAGCCAACCACTGCCCTTCTATCAGTTGAACGTCATCACCTGGGCCCTGAGATACCACGCCGCCAGCATCCACGAGATAAAAGTTAATGCCGTTGTAGTAGCTGGCCATGCCATAAAACGGCCTGGACTCCTCGACCAGAGCTCTGACCCGATCAAACTCACCCGTGTTTTTAAACTCAACGAGTTCGGTCTGCGCCGCGTTCATTGCCTGAGCATGACCGGGCATAGTCGTAATGCACACCAAAATGAGCAAGCAAATGGTAGTAAACGCGTTGATAACTATGTCCCCGGGGCACGCCGTGCCCTCGATTGTCGATGCCAAGACGATCATGTTATCAACTCTTGGCCTCTATTCTCCACAGCGAGAGGCTATATTCGCGGTAAATCACGCAGGCTTTTCAATAGCGTCTTAAGGTCGGCGTAAAAATCTGCTAACGTTGCGCTTCTTTTTTTTAAAGCAGCGGAGCCTGATCCACCATGCCTTCCAGTTTTTATCCTCCACGACGCACCTTGATGGGGCCCGGACCGTCCGATGTATCAGCTAGGGTGTTGGGCGCCCTTTCACGCCCAACCATTGGGCACCTGGATCCTCTCTTCCTTCAACTGATGGATGAAATCAAGACTCTTTTGCAGTATGCCTTTCAGACAAAAAACCCGTTGACCCTGCCCATTTCCGCGCCCGGATCCGCTGGTATGGAAGCCTGTTTTGCCAACCTTGTCTCCCCCGGGGACACTGTTATCGTCTGCCAAAATGGCGTTTTCGGCGGGCGCATGAAAGAAAATGTTGAGCGCTGTGGCGGAACCGCAGTTATGGTTCAGGACGACTGGGGAAAGCCTGTCGATCCAGCCAAGGTCGCATCGGCTTTTATCGAACATCCCGAGGCTTCTATTTTATCGTTTGTGCACGCCGAAACCTCGACTGGAGCCAGCAGCGATGCCGCCGCGTTATGCGAACTCGCCACACGTCATGGAGCGCTGTCGATTGTCGACACGGTCACTTCGCTAGCCGGTATCGAAGTTGCCGTAGATCGCTGGCAGGCCGACGCAGTATATTCCGGCACACAAAAATGCCTCTCCTGTGTTCCTGGTATCTCTCCCGTCACTTTCAGTGAACGGGCCGTTACGCGGATTAAACAACGAACACACAAAGTGCAAAGCTGGTTCCTCGACATGCAACTCGTAATGGAGTACTGGGGCGGCGATGGCAAAAGGGCCTACCACCATACAGCGCCAGTCAACGACTTGTACGCTCTGCACGAGGCGCTTCTAATGCTGCAGGAAGAAGGCCTGGAGGCCTCACACGCTCGACATCTACACAACCATCGAGCACTGGTTGCAGGGCTGGAAGCCATGGGTCTTACTATGGCAGTAGACGCTGCCTACCGCCTGCCACAGTTGAATTCAGTGACCATTCCGCAGGGAGTAGATGATGCTGCACTGCGCAGCGCGTTGCTCAACGAATTCGACCTGGAAATCGGCGCAGGATTGGGCGCACTGGCAGGCAACACGTGGCGTATCGGCCTGATGGGCTTTGCGAGCAGCGAGCGCAATGTCCTTTACTGCCTGCAGGCGCTGGAGGCTGTGCTGCGAAGCCAGGGAGCTTCCATCAGCACAGGGCAGGCACTTCCCGCTGCCAGAGCAGCACTGGACCAGCGATGACAGGCACGCTCACTTAATCGCCTGTAAGCATGTTCCAAAGGAGTTCGACGTGCGCGCCCTCCGATTCCCTGTGCACAAGGTAATTAGCGTGTGTTCCGTCTGAAACATCGCGCCGCAGCTCGATACTCCACAGAGGAGCGACTTCGTTGGGGATCATCGAGTAGCGCACGTCGATAACACGGTTGGCATATACCGGATCCCTCGCGATATATCCATTGCTGAACCAGCGAAACCGCTCGATATCCTGCGCCTGTTGAGACGTCTGTTCCAACCAGGGCAAATCCCGATCTATATCCAATTTCTGTACCGATTCGCCGGGAAATACGCGGGGAGACAGGCTCACGCGCACCGCATCTACATAGAAACGGTCATCGGTTTCATACACGACTTTCCACACCAGCACATTTCCAAAACTGGGCTTGGCTTCCAGGCGCAGGGGCACATGCCCACGAGCGGCCGCCAGTGCGCGCCCCATGTCCACCGCCTCATTGCGCTGCCACAGGCCTATCGCGAGGTATGACAACGCCCAGCACAGCGCGATACGAGTATAAATAGGCCTGCTGCGCCTGGCGGCGAAGATTACGGCGGCCAACAACGGCAAAGTAAACAACGGGTCGATGATTGAGACGGTATTCCACGCCACCCGCCTGTCACTGAATGGCCAAAATAGCATCGTACCGTACGTTGTACAGGCGTCCAGAAGCGCATGAGTGGCGTAGCCCAGAGTGCAAAACAACAAGGTTTGCCGAAAAGCCAGGCCCCGCCGGCGGCCGATCAGTCCATGCAAAAACAATGCACACAACAAGCCTCCCACGGGAATGAAGATCAGCGAATGAGTGAACTGACGATGGTATTCTAAAAACAACATAGGATCGCTACTGGACCGGATGAGTACATCCAGGTCGGGAGCCAGACCCGCAAGAAACCCCAAAAGGGCAGCGCTGCCGGCGTAACGCCTGTTGCTTAACGCCTGCGGAAACGCGGCGCCGAACGCCCCCTGCGACAAAGGATCCATTAACCAAACCTTTGCAGACGATTCATATCCGCATGCGGATATGAATCCTTGCCATAGATATCAACTGGCGAGGTCTGGCTGCAATGCGCTTCATCAACACTCATGTTCACCGTATGACGGGCCTCCACACCTTTTGATTTTTCCATCTTAAATAACATCTGAGCCGCTCCAGTCTCGGCGCGGCAGGACAACTCAAACACCCGTTCTGCAGAGCGTTCAACAGGTGACTTTGTTGGGTCAATACACCCCACGATGTCGCGCACGACCAACTCTGACTATCAAGTGACAAAAATTGTCTTTCCATGCTCAAAAAAAGGGGGAGACAAGCTCCCCTTACGACTGATATCTGGCCAGCATAGGCCAAGCTTTGGCCGGTCGCTATCAGGCAACCTCGTCCACACGCTCAACAATAGTGCCGTTGGCCGTGCCGCCGCCTTCGCAAATCGCCAAGAGACCATAGCGCTTCCCCGTGCGGTGCAACTCATGCACAAGCGTAGTCATAAGCTTCGCCCCGGTTCCGCCCAAAGGATGACCCAAAGCCTGCGCACCTCCATTTACATTGAGTTTATCTATATCCGCACCCAATGCTTTAACCCAGGAAAGGGGGACCGACCCAAATGCCTCGTTTACCTCGAAAAGGTCGATATCCTCAAGCTTCATACCCGCACGCTCAAGGACTTTTTCAGTCGCAGGAATCGGGCCTTCCAGCATAATCACCGGATCGGAGCCAATGACACTCATCGCCACGATGCGAGCCATCGGCTTAAGGCCGAGACGTTTGCAGGTCGCTCCGTTAGCGATCATCACCGCCGAGCCGCCATCGCAAATCTGGGACGCATTGGCTGCCGTGAGCACGCCACCCTCCTGCATCGGCTCGAGTCCGGCGATAGCGCCTAGCGTAGCATCCATACGAATGCCCTCATCTGTCGTGTGCCGCTCCAGTGAACCGTCTTCAAGTTCCACTTCTACCGCCACGATCTCCTTGTCGAAACGACCCTCTTCTACCGCCCGTTTTGCCTTAACGTGAGAATCCAAAGCGAATTCGTTCAGTTCATCGGAGGTCAACTCGTATTTTTTGGCTAACATCTCAGCGCCAGCAAACTGATTGAACTGCACACCAGGGTAGCGCTCGGAGATTTTCTTTCCGTAAGGGAGTCCGTGCTCCATCTTGTAACCGTCGATAATATTGGCGCCAATCGGCACCTGACTCATACTTTCCACCCCTCCTGCGATCACAAGGTCCTGCGTGCCGGACAACACAGCCTGCGCGGCGAAATGCATTGCCTGTTGCCCTGAACCACACTGGCGATCAACGGTCGTGCCCGGCACGCCCTCACCGAGCACCGAAGAGATACAGACATTACGGGCTATATTGCTTGACTGGGCACCCACCTGCGACACACAACCGAAGATCACATCGTCGACCTCATCGACGGCAACACCTGTCCTTTCAACAAGGGCATCGACCACTTCAGCACCCAGGTCGATCGGATGAACCTTCGATAAGCGACCGTTCTTGCGACCACCCGCAGTCCGCACCGCACCCACAATGTAAGCATCTAGCATCGTTTAACCTCCTCTTTATATTGATATCATATTCTGAACCCAAACTAACGGGAGCATAACTTTTTCAAACCCACAGCCTCATCACCTCGCCGTGCGATACGACAAAACTGCTTCTGCGGTAACGCCTTAAGCAGAGCCCTGCCGTGACTTGATCTCATTCGCATGAATAATTCCGAACAGAAATACGTTCAGCAAATGCATGGGCAGCGACCCGCCTGCCGACTGGCATAAACGAAAAAACACGACAACCTCAACCAGATGTACGGCAGCCAGTATGTACAATATCCGGAAAGACCAGGCACCCATAGAGGTGTCTCCCTGTGTAAGCGCTAGAACGGCGAGAACGAGGTAGACCAGCAAACTTACGATCTTGATTGGCGACATATTTACTCCTTTAACCCATTATTATAAGCGCGGGAGTCGAGCCGATGCATCTCAGACTCAATCCAGAGCTCCACTTCTGCCATTAACTCAACCTGCTCTCTGCCCACCGATGACAAGGGCTGACCAATAGATACATCGATCACACCCGGAGTAAACGAGAAAGATCGGCGAGGCCAACATCGTGCAGATGTAACAGCGATGGGTACGATATACGCTCCTGTAGCAACTGCCAAGCGCGAGGCGCCTGTTTTATAAGCACCTTTCTCGCCCCGCTCACTCCGCGTGCCTTCAGGAAACATTATCACCCACTTACCCCTGTCCATAAGCTCTAAACCCTGCTCCGCCACTTTGTTCCATGCGTTCGCACGCGCTGCTCGGTCGATATGGATCATTTTCAGCCGGCCCATGCACCATCCGAAAATGGGTATTCGCAGTAGTTCCTGCTTGAACACATACGCTAGCGGGTGAGACGTATAGCTTGGAAAGAAAAACGTTTCCCAAGTGGACTGATGCTTGGGACAAAGAATGACACGGCGATT
>CAJQQW010000051.1 GCA_905480565.1 uncultured Halioglobus sp.
TTTCAAATCGTCAGGATTGACAAAAAACGCGTCACCCGCGCATTGCGGCGCAGACCGTGAGTAGTTGACCAATAGGCCTCTCTCCGGAGCAATCAGCTCGTTCATGGGTGGGGCGTTGGTTGTCAGTGTCAGCGCACGACAGCTCATGGCTTCCGCAATACAGTGGCCGAAACCTTCGGCCTCGGAAGGGCAGAGGTGAATCCGGTGACTGTTTTGCAGATGCTTGAGGCTTTTATCATCCACATGTTCCAAAATGTGGTCTATATTCGACGCCCTAACCGGCGCTACGCTGGAGTGACGATAGGTTTTGGCGTTCTGTACGACTCTAAGCGTAGGCCATTCTGGATGTTGCTGCCACAAGTCTGTGAGCGCTCGCGTTCCTTTTTGCCAGCTTCGCCCTGCAAGGTGCAGGCACGCCCCGTCATGGCGCCGAGTCACCTCGTTGTCCAGTCGATCGTCTGATGTAAAGCTGATGAAGACGCATTTGCTGCCCATTGCCTCATAGATGGAAACTGCACTGCGCGTTTTACACAGGACACGATCAATACCCGCCAAGTGTTTTCGCTGATTTGGTTTGAACCATTCAGGATTGGGAAGAAAAAAATTTTCATACGCAAATCCAAACAGTCCAGGTACGATGTCTTCGACGAACAAATTGATATCGTAGGGAGGTTTACTTTTATTGTGCAGATTGAAAACGGCTTTTCCGCGGTTCCTGATGCGGTGGTAAATTCTGCGGTTCAGAATGGGTGCTTCACTGACTGGTTGCCCGTTAAGCGTGATGTCAAATTCATCGGGACACAGAGCACTCACGAGGATATCTACATCTCGACTTAGACCCCCAGCATTGTGCCAGGCAACGATATTAATTTTTTTCATTTTTAAAATGTTATCAATAATAAGCTGGCGAAGCGTGATCCGTTTCGATGTTCGAGATAAAGGCTCGCGTTGTCAACTAATGGTTTAACCCTGTATCCACCGGATTAGTTCTGCAAGGCTTTTTGTTGATCCTCTTTTTGTTGGGTAAGCCAAAGCATGGCATACACGCCGTTTCGAGCAATCAGTTGTTTGTGGGTGCCTTGCTCAATCACTCGCCCATGCTCCAGAACCACAATTTTATCTGCGTCTATGACGGTGGAAAGTCGATGGGCGATTACCATACTGGTGTGCCCGCGTGCGACCTCCTTAAGCGCCTGAAGAATAGCTTGTTCTGATTTGCTGTCTAGTGAGGAAGTCGCTTCGTCGAACACGAGAATGGGTGATCGTTTAAGGATCGTTCTGGCGATAGCGACGCGTTGTTTCTCGCCGCCGGAGAGTTTCAATCCTCTCTCACCTACGGCAGTGTTATACCCTTCGGGCAATTGCGCGATGAACGAATCCAGATGCGCCAGGTGTATAGCGTTCAACACCTCCTCGTCAGTCGCCTCCGGCCTGCCATAGCGCACGTTTTCGAGGATACTATCGTTAAATAGCACTGTGTCCTGCGGCACGATTCCTATCATGCTGCGCAGAGACTGCTTGCTGACCTTGCTAATGTCCTTACCGCCGATAGTAATTTCGCCTGACTTCAGATCGTAGAACCTGAACAACAGTTTGACCAGAGTCGATTTACCCGCGCCGCTGGCGCCTACTATCGCGACCTTTTCGTTGGGATTGATGGTGAAATTGACTCGCTCAAGTATGTTTCGGTCAGGCCCGTAAGAGAAACAGACATCATTGAATTCAATGGCGGCTGAATCATGAGGCAGTTCGCTCGCGTCAGGTAAGTCGACTACGCTGGTACTGACCTCTAAAAGCCCTAACATGCGCTCAATATTAGCCATCGAGCCCTTTATTTCACGGTACACGAAACCGAGAAAATTCAGTGGAAGAAATAACTGGATCATAAAAGCGTTGATTAGCACAAAGTCGCCGATGGTCATTGCTCCCCCGGCGACCTTGTGAGCTGCCAGCCACATCATCAGCGTCATCGCAGTGGCAATAATAAGGGCCTGGCCGCCGTTAAGAGAGAAAAGTGAAAGGCGATTCTTGCGGCGGGCAGTTTCCCATCGTTCCAGTTCGAAATCGTAACGTTTGGCTTCGAATTCTTCGTTGGTGAAGTATTTAACAGTCTCAAAATTCAGCAGGCTGTCTACCGCGCGTGTATTGGTTGCAGAATCGGCCTCATTGGCTTCACGTACGAATCGAGTTCGCCATTCAGTAGCGATTACAGAGAACCAGACATAGCCGAGCACTGCAATTAGCGTGATTAATGCGAAGCCCCAGCCATAGTTGTACAAAAGGATGCCCACGACTAGAAAAATCTCTATAAAGGTAGGCACGATATTAAAAATGAAAAAACGCATCAGGAAACTGATTCCTGTGGTACCTCTTTCGATGTCCCGCGATAGACCACCCGTGCGTCGGTTCAGGTGAAATTCGAGATCAAGGCTGTGCAAGTGTACGAATACGGAGAGCCCGAGCTTTCGCATTGCCCGCTCGGTAACGCGGCCGAAGACCGTGTCGCGTAGCTCACCCAGCAGCACATTAGCGAAACGGGCGAAGCCGTATATGAAAACCAGCGCCATCGGCACCGCAACAAGTTTACTGCCGTCCGTTTCCAGTGCATCGACAATATATTTGAGTATGAACGGACCGACTACATTGGCTAGCTTGGCTAAAATCAGGCAGCCGAGAGCCACATATACTCTGGCCCGGTGTTCCATAAGATAGGGCCATATGATGCGGATCACATGCCAATTGATCTTTTGTTTTAGGTCGACCTCGTAGTTGCCGTGCTGCATCCTATAGCCTAGCTGCGACGACGATCAGTGCGCTGGTAAACCCGGTCGTTTTGGCGACCACCCCGGTAACAGTCAGGCGCCATGTCAAAGTAGCTATCTGCTGTGGGCTGGGTCCTGCTCCAGTCGACTATTTCGCTGCGGTAAGCGAGCCTCCAAATTCCGTCACGTTTCTCATAACGGTCTAGGTAACGTCCAGCAATAATGACCTCTTCAAAGCCCGTTCCTGTCTCAGCTTTGACTTTATGATAGGCCTGGAAATACACTTCGCCATAGGCTTCGTCACCTTCGAGCTCAATTAGTACATTGCCGATCATATGCTGATTAGCGTTATGATCCTGAAGCGCACTCAGGGCAAACTTTATAAATTCGGCTGGAGTGC
>CAJQQW010000052.1 GCA_905480565.1 uncultured Halioglobus sp.
AACTGCTGCTGGTTAAGAACGTGTTCGGAATAGTTAAATGAACCCTGGTTGGTCATTATTATTTTCTCTCCAGACTGCCGATCCTGTCCGGATCAATGTATATCTACTGATGCAAATGTCAATTCATTCTCTTTATTGCCGCAGTCTGCGACCGTTTTTGTATCGAGCGGCAATGACTTGCGTCAAATATTTCTGAAATTGGGCTTACGCTTCTCCATGAAGGCCGTGATCGCCTCGATATTCTCCGGTGAGCCCGCCTGCCGCATCATTCCCGCCTGCTCTTCATTGATGGCCGCGTCAATAGCCGGCAAATGATGCAAACGAAGAGAGCGCTTTATTTCCCTCAGGGCATTCACCGGCCACTGGGCTATCTCCTGAGCCTTGGCAAATGCATGGTCAAAAAGTTCAGCATCGGGAACAACGGCGGCAACAACTCCCTGAGCCAGAGCCTCCTGTGCATCAACCCAGGCAGCGGTGTAGAACATCTCTGCAGCCCGCTGGGCGCCTATATTAGCCTGCAGCATATAACTACTGCCCCATTCCGGCACGAGGCCAAGGCTCGCAAAAGGCAGTCGTAGTCGAAGACTGTCGCCGGCATACACGATATCTGCGTGAAAGAGGCCTGTGGCACCACCGCCCACTGCCGCGCCCTGCGCTGCAGCCACCATGGGCTTATCAAACTCCGCCACCGCTCGTGCCGCCGATTCAAATGGGTGCTCTTCGCCCTCACCCATTTCACCAAAGCTTGCAAGGTCTACGCCGGCAGAAAAATTATCCCCTGCCGCGCACCATAATAGACAGGCTACTTCGTAATCCTCCGAAGCAGACCGGAAAGCGTCACGAAGACCGACCCACATTTCATTATTAATGGCGTTTTTCTTTTCCGGGCGGTTGAAGGTAACAACCAACACGCCATCGCGATTTTCAGTCAGGATTAATTCACTCATGGGAGCACCGTTTTGGGGAAATCAGGAATGGAAGGTTACAGCATCTGCGACACCCGCCCTGTCGGTATTACAGGCATTTGCAGGAGCGTCCAGATCGGGGTACCCGAAGGAAATACCGAAAATCAATTTGTTGTCCGGTGAAATATCAAGCTGCTCTCGAACGTAATCTGCCTGGAAACTCAGTGCTGTCTGGGGGCAACTACCCATACCGTGCGCCGTTAGCGTCAGCATAACGCTCTGGGCATACATACCCAAGTCTGCGGCCTCGCGCAGGCCGAACGGCTCAGGCAGGAAAAGGAAAGCCACGTGAGGCGCATCAAAAAAGGTAAAGTTACGCATGAACTGATCGTGGCGCCTGGACTTGTCCTCACGAGCAATACCGACCGAATCGTAGAGTGCCTGCGCGGCGCCATACTGGCGTTCCTTATAAACCCCTTCGTAGACACCATCGTAAGGAAAATCCATGCTGAAATTACCGCTCATAAAGCGGTCAGGCATTTCCGCGCGCAGTTTTTCGAGCTTCTCTCCAGAGGCAACATGGGTCACCCACGGCTGAGTATTGCAGTTACTAGGTGCCTGCTGCGCAACGGCGAACACCTTCTCCAGGGTGGCGCTGTCGGCCTGCCGCGGCAGGAAGGCTCGCAAGGAGCGACGCCCGGCGACGATCCTGTCAAAAGTTTCGGATTGGTCGGTCATGGCTTTGTTTCTCTACTGGTGGACAAAAACAAATACGGGAATTTATAGCCAGGACTTGAACCTCACATCAATTACCCGTGAAGTTCGCCTTGCGCTTCTCCTTGAATGCTTTCATTCCCTCTTTTGCGTCTGCCGAGGCAAAGACAGGGTTGGCCAGCTCATCGGACTGCAGCATAGCCTGTGATTCTTCGACGTCCGTCTGAATCTCGCGCAAAGACCGCGTAATCGCCCTCAGCGCCAACGGCCCGGTCTGCGCAATTTGATCAGCGATTTTTTTAGCCTCGACGAGCGTTTCGCCTGCGGGCACCAGCCGGTTCACAAGGCCCCAGTCGAGCGCCTCCCGAGCCGTTACATGACGCCCAAGCAGCACGATTTCCGCTGCCAAGCAGTAGGGGATTTGGCGCGGCAGACGAATACTGGAGCCCGCCATAGGGTATAACCCCCGCGCTACTTCGGTCACGCCAAAAGTGGCATTCTCTGCGGCGACCCGAATATCGGTACCCGCTAATATCTCAGTGCCACCGGCAAGGGCATAGCCTTCCACAGCAAGAATCAGCGGCTTACTGGGGCGATTATCTCGCAGCAGGGCCTGCCAGTGCACATTGGGCACTTCTCCCATCAGGTTCATGAACTCTTCTGTAGAGCCGTGATCGCCGTCTGCCCCTGCTTTCAAATCCATGCCAGCGCAAAAAGTATCGCCGTTCGCGGTCAAAATCGCACACATCAGCGAGTCGTCCTCATCCAGACGGCGCCAAGCCTTGTACATACCCAAAAGCATCTCCGGGCTGAACGCATTTTTAGCTTCAGGCCGATTGAGCGTGACAATTAAGGTCTTGCCTTCCTGCTCTACGATACAGTTTTTTGTACTGATATCGAGTTCTGCCATAGTGTGGCTCCTGCTTAAATGGTCTTGTTGAAACGCTGCCGACCTGCGCCAGGCAGTAGTATCAGGCGATCTTGTACTCGCCAGATACGGCAATTTCCTTCGCTTTAGGATAGGCCGGTTTGCCACTGGGCGCACGAGGGATCTCCGGTACAATGTGAAGCTCACGAGGCACCTTGTAACCTGCTACGTGTTTTCGTGCCTCTTCCTGTATTGAATCCAGGCTGAGCACACTCCCCTTCCGCGCAGCCACCACCGCCGTGACCTTACTGCCGAAACGATCATCCGGAGTATCGACCACAAGACAATCAAATACATCCGGATGCGCCTTGACGGCTTCTTCGACCTCCTCCGGAAAGATTTTCTCGCCGCCCGAGTTAATGCAGTTGGATCCCCGTCCGTACACAGTAATTGAGCCATCTTCCTCGAGACGCGCTTCATCACCCGTCAACAACCATGTCTTACCGTCGACGTCGACAAAAGTCTTGGCAGTTTTCTCTGGATCATTGTAATAACCAACAGGGATGTGACCCGATCGGGCAAAAATACCTGTCTCACCGGTCTTAACATGAGCGTGGGGCATGCCTTCTTCATCAGTAATCACATCCATGAAATCGGATTGGGCGACATTGCCCAATCCTTTCACCTCAGATTTTTTTTCACCACTGTCAAAGCCCATGTTGCCAGATTCTGAAGAGCCAAAAGAATTCATGATAATGACGTTCGGAAATCGTTCTTTAAACTCGGCCTGAGATGAGGCAGAGAACACCGCGCCGCCGGAACCTATGCTGAATACGCTGGAAAGGTCCCAGCGATCCGCGTTATCTCTTAGCGCATCCAAAAGGGGAATCGCCATGGCATCGCCGACAATCGATAGCGAGTTCACCTTCTCTTTTTCTACAATGCCCCAAACTTCGACACCATCCAGTGAACGTTGCGGATTAAGGACGACACAGTTCCCGCCTAACATCTGAATAATCGCGTACCACCAGCAGGCGCCATGCATGAGAGGCGCCAGTGCCATACCCACGATCGCAAAGTCGCCGATACGACCAGCGATCTGCTCCGGCTCGGTAATGGGGCCGTCAGGATGGAACCAGCCCCCGCCGCCTAGTGCCGCATAAAACAGGTTCTTATGCGGCCACATCACACCTTTCGGCATGCCTGTGGTGCCGCCGGTATACAGCAGGAATAGGTCATCATCTGCCCGCTCTTCGAAATCACGCGCATCGGACTGATCAGACATTGATGACTCATACTCGATGGAGTTTATTGTCGAAGGATCTTCGCCAGACTCGTCACTCACATAGATCAGTGTCTTGAGGTCAGGTGCTGAACCCTTCACCTCCGCAATGTGCGGCGAGAACTCCTCGTGGTGTATGCAAGCGACCATGTCGGCATTGTCAAAAATATAGAGCAGCTCTTCTTGCACGTAACGATAATTTACGTTGATCGGCACCGCACGTATTTTGAAACACGCCATCATGCCCTCAAGATACTCATTGCAATTATACAAGTAGAGCCCTACATGATCGCCAGGGCCGACGCCGCGCGACGCCAGGTAGTGGGCGAGCTTGTTGGCGCGCTGCTCCAACTCGGCGAATGTCGCTCGCTGATCGCCACACACCAGGGCGGAGCGGCCCGGCACCTTGTCCGCAACCATTTCGAAAAGGTCTGCAATATTGCAATGCTTAGCCATGTCTTATCCTCCCTGGGTGCAAGCGTTAAGTCCTGCCCCGTCGCTGGTACTTGAAAAAGGCGGGTGATGATCCGCCCCAAAATTACGTTCCCGGGTGCCAAGCACTAGACTGCCCGATTGCCACCCCATGCCGCGTATGTCTCCGTGCATGGACCTGTGTCAGGCCTTTTCTGCACCGACAACCCACATTGCAAAGAACTGCGCTCCGCCACCGTATGCGTGGCCCAGGGCCAGTTTTGCGTCCGGCACCTGATGTTCGCCCGCGTCATTGCGCACTTGGCGCGCGGCCTCCGCAAACCGGATCATGCCTGAGGCACCAATGGGGTTTGAAGACAACACACCACCTGATGGATTCCAGGGAATATCTCCGCCATCGAGCAATGAGGTAGCGCCCTCCATAGTGAGCTTCCAACCCTCACCTTCAGGCGCGAATCCCAGATTTTCAAGCCACATGGGCTCATACCAGCTGAACGGTACATAGACCTCCGCAACATCCAGGTCCTTACGCGGATCAGAAATGCCCGCTTGTTTATACACATCAGCGGCACAGTCGCGTCCCGCCTGTGGATTTACCTCTTCACGACCTGCATACATAGTCGGCTCGGAGCGCATAGCAACACCACGGATCCAGGCGGGAGGCTTGGACGACCGGTCAGCAAGCTCCTCGTTTGCAATGACCATAGCGCAGGCTCCATCTGATGACGGGCACGATTCAAGATAGCGAATGGGATCCCACAACATGAAGGACTCTGACACCTCTTCCATCGTGATTTCGGGCAATTGCAGATGTGCCAGCGGGTTACGGGCACCGTGCTGGCGATCCTTTACTGCAACCTTGATACCGACATCATCAGGCGCACCGCTGCGGCGGATGTATTCGCGGATAATAGGCGCGAAATAACCGCCAGCTCCCGCGTTAAGGTGCGTTGAAAACGGTTGGGGGTTGGACAGGGCCCACATCGCGTTGGACTCTGATTGTTTTTCAAATGACACGGTCAGGACGCGCTTAAACGTGCCACTCTGCACGTGAGAGGCAGCGACAAGAGCAGTTGAACCACCCACAGAACCAGCTGTGTGTACTCGTAGCATGGGCTTACCATTGCAGCCCAACGCATCAGTCAAGTAAATCTCGGGCATGATAATACCCTCGAACATATCGGGCGCCTTGCCAAGAATGACTGCGTCAATATCATCCCATGTCAGGTCTGCGTCATTCAGTGCGTTGACCGCCGCTTCACGCACCAGTCCCGCAATAGAAACATCATTGCGTTTGGTGGTGTAACTGGTCTGGCCAATGCCGACCACTGCTGCCAAATTAGCCATTACGCTACCTCCCCTTTATCGAGTACTGCCACCAGGTTGTGTTGCAAGCAGGGGCCCGATGTTGTGTGAGCGACACCGCGTTCAGCGTCACCGGCAACGATGCGATTGAACACCTCACCTATACGAGACAGGCCAGAGGCCATCATCAGATTGCCCGCCAACACGCCGCCGGAGGGGTTTATAGTGGTATCTTCACTGAGGCCAAGCGCGCGCGAGAGAATCAGCTCCTGATGACTAAAGGGTGCATATAGCTCCGCGACATCCACTTTTCCATCACCCATACCGGCGTTTGCAGCAGCCTTGCGGGTAGAAACGGAGTCAGTAAGATCACGCATACCCGGGTTGTGGCTTTCGATAATATGGTCGATGCCGCTTATAACCGCGTATGGCTTACCCCACGCTTTTGCTTTTTCCACCGTGCAGATCACCACCGCGCTCGCCCCATCGGAGACGGGACAGCAGTCCGAGCGACGCAAGGGCGAGAGGTAGGTTTCCTCTGCCAGAATATCATCAGCCGTGACATCCCCCTTCAGCTGGGCATGCGGGTTATTGATCGCGTTGCGACGCGACCGCGCCACGACTTCCGCCATATCGCGCTCGGTGATCAGGCCCTGGTCCAGCATCATTCGAGCCTGCATCGCTGCCAATGAAATGGTATCCACCCACTGCGGCGCGAGATAGTAAGGATCAAGCTGCTGGGATAATACAATCGGCAGTTCACCGGGTGACGATTTTCCAAAACCATAGATGAGTGCCGAATCTGCGTGCCCCATACGAATTTTCAAAATAGATTCATACAGCGCCCAGGCAGCGTCCATTTCCACATGGGATTCCTTGATCGGCGGCACCGCACCCAAGGCATCCACGCCCAAAACAAAGGCAAAGGCTGCTCCCTGAAGGTAGTCGCAACTGCCCGAACAGACAAAATCTACATCCTGGGCATTAGTAATACCCACTTGCTCAAAAATCCGACCGAGCACAGGAATAATTAATTCAACCTCGTTCAGGGCCCCCGCATCGGACACGCAATCCGACTGCTGATAGCCCACTATTGCAATTTCTTTCATTCTTTAGCCCTCCAGGCCTGTAACCGGCAACTTACCAATTTTTTCGATGGGCACATCGGGCTCATCGATCGGCTTGAAGTACTTGATATTGTCCATCGCATAGTCCCACTCTTCCTCCGGCTTCCACACCGCCTGCACACGCTGACCTATATGAACGTCAGCGTTGTCACACTCACTCATCAGGTGAATAAAGGAAATGTTGGCGCCGTCCGGCACCAGGTTGGCCACTACAAACGGCGGCTCAATGGGATTACCAGGGATAGGGATGGATACAATCGTGAAAGACTGAACGGTACCTTTATCGGCCAGCTCTACTTCTTCCTCGGTAGGCACACCGCAGCCAGCACAGGCGCCACGCGGCGGCACATAAACCTGCTTACACTTGGGGCAACGCTGCCCAGTCAGTACACCTTCTTTTACTCTCGCCAGAAACCGTGTCGGCGAGGCGCCAGCGGTAAAATTGTACTTGAGAAAAATTGGCACTTCGATGCCGGTGATTACTTCGTTTTCTTCACTCATGACTTGACGCTCCTAGATCAGCTCAAAGCAGCGGATATCGGTGATGAAGCCTTTCGTTTCATCGGACCAGACCGCCCTGACGCGACCACCAGTTGACACGGTATCTTCGCTGTCTGCCGCAACACAATGCACCATGGGTACATCCGCGCCATCCAACTTGATCATCGCCCAGGCAAAGGGCTTATCCATAGGGTGAGCCTCGCGAGGGTGCTTCACCCAGGCAAAGCTCACAATTTCGCCTTCCTGCCCCACCTCGACGAAGTCCGAAAGTTCTTCCGCAGTGTCTGGATCATATTCCATGGGCGGCACAATCACCCGTCCGTCGCTGGCCTTGATGCCAACGATGTTGCGGTTCCTGAGCTCGGTCAAAAAACGCCCGACGACCGGCCCGGTAGAACGCGTATAAGTGAACCCAAGCTCAAAAGCCTGATTCAGGATTTCCGGTTGCGACACAGTCCCATACCTCCCTGTTAAATGCGTTGAAAGGCTGCCAGTATCAGTGAGGCGCTGGCCTCACTCAATGACACAATGGATCATGTGCAACTGACATTTCAGATCACTACCACCGTTCACTCGCTCTAACGTCGATGGCTGAGCCCAAAGTGGG
>CAJQQW010000053.1 GCA_905480565.1 uncultured Halioglobus sp.
AAAACGATCGCTGGCATCTGTATGGCGTTGTAAGGATGCCCGTGGCGGGCACGACGCTTAATGGTGGTGGTGGTTTCATTGAAGATGCAGGAGGCGCGGGCAGGTCGCTTCGCGCCTTGCACAGGCGGTTAGGATATGGCCGCAAAGATGGCAAATGGTATAAGACGAATACTGTGAAGTTTCAGATTCCTCCGAAAGGCAGTGCTCTGGACACGTATTTCTACGTCGGGACCATCGAAAATAATCAGGTTCTTAGTATGGAGCGCACTGCCAACCCCAAGTTGAAACCCACAGGAGCGCAGACTGAATACCTGGAGATGGGCAAGACTCACGAGGTTACCGTTGACCAGCCCGACTTACCGGCATTAGACATGCCTGAAGTGAAAGCCGTAAAGGCAACATCAAATGGCGAGCAGGTGCTGGTCTCCTGGCAGATGACTGATTCATCATCGCCTCAGTTCGCTTATAAAGTGGAAGTCTTTGATGATGCCGGTTGTCAGGGCGAGCCTGTTGTCGTGCGTCAAGCCAGGATGCCTCATATCACCGATCTATTGATTAGGGCTAAAGTAGCCAATCCAACAGTTCGTGTTACGCTGACGGACGCGTTTGACCAAATGGCTGAGCCTGTTGTCGTTAAGGCTACCAAAGCCGCTGCTGCGCAAAAGGCCTCTACGTTCAAGACGGCACCGGGGCTTGAATACAAGATGTTCTTCAATAATGCAGCACGGCACGTCAATGTTCGCTATCCGGCCCTGGACAAAGCGTACCATAGTAAAACTGAAACTCATCTCTTGGTGTCTTACAATGAATTAACCGATGATAAAATGGTGCAGCAGGGAATTTGCAGTGGGTTTGACACCTCACTTCGTGGCAATCGGCACAACGGTTATGGGTTTATCTATGAGGGAATATTACGGGTCCCAAAAACCGGCCTATACCTGTTCCACATGAAAGCCGCCGATGGTTACCGCGTGGAGGTTGACGGTCGGGAAGCGTTTGATTGGGATGGATTGCATGGCCCGGAGGAGAAAGTCTTCTCGCTTAACTTGGCCAAAGGCGACCATGAGATTGGTATCAAATACTTCTTCGATAAAGTAAGGCCTTACTTCAGCCTCCAGTGGGAAGGCCCGGGGATTGAATTGCAAGACATTCCTGCGTCATCCATGTTTCATAAAGTGAATGCCGATCACCCTCAGGTAACACTGACCGTGCAGGACGCAGATACGGTTTCGGCTGTTGCCAGGATCACCTCCCAGGGGCATACCCTTAATAAGATGCAGGTGTTTTCCGATGATATGGCAATCGCAGCTTTTGAAGGAGATGAACTGAAAGGGGTTGATCCGGTTATCAGTTTAACTGATCTTGTTCTTCCGGCAGGCGAACAAAAAATATGGTCACGTCTGTTTTATGACGGAAATCACACCATTGATACAGAAGGCGGCTTCGTGAATGTCGTATCCAAGCCGATTGAAGGCTGGGCACTTGGTGTCCCCGGTGAAGCCAATGCTTCGCGGAATATCATCCAGACAAAGCCCGATGCCTTCCGTTTTGTGGGTGAAGGTGAATTTGTTATCTACAAGAATATTAAAGGCGATTTTACTCTTACCTGCCGCATCGATGATTATCTGGGGCAAAATAATGGATCGGTGAACCCGCTGTCATGGGCTGGCTTAACCGTACGAACCGATGCCTCCAAAAACAATTATCAGTGGGGACCCGAGTTTGGAATTATGCAGACGGCGAAACGCGGATTGAAAACCACCCCTGATCATCTTGATCTAGGAGGGGGGCGGCTGTCTCATCACCCTTTGACCAGGAAAGGAGATAAATGGATACGGGTCGTTCGCCGCGGACGGTTATTTTCGGCATTAACATCGACTGATGGAAAGACATGGGAGTATGGCACCACCCACTACAAGCAGATTGGCGACAATGTAGATGCCGGTATTGTATTCCGCGCCTTGCCACAGAATGCGCAAACCTACTTTCAGGCAAGTGTCTCGAATATCACTCTCGTAAACGGTGTTCCGGCGGACTTCGCATACCCTAAAGCCAAAACAGCGGAGAATACTCGCGGCCTTAGATATACCGGCATTGCCGTGGCGCCATCAAACGCGGATATCGTTGTCCTGCGTTCGCCGAAACAGGGACTGCTCCGCACCACAGATGCCGGTCAGACATGGAAGAAGATCAATGGCAAATTGAATGGTGCGGCAAACTGCGTGCGCAGTCTCGCCATACATCCTCAGAATTCGGACATACTCTATCGCGCCGCCGGAAAAGCCGATGGAACCGGCGCTTTTGCAGGCGGGTTATACCGCAGCGACAATGCCGGTCAAACCTGGGAAAAACTGAATTTCCCGGGCGACTTTGACGGGACTGGTCCATCGAGTCTGTGCGGTGAGATTATTGCTTTTGTTCCCAACACGCCGGAAATAATGCTTGTCGGCTGCGAAAGCAAGGGTCTGTATAGAAGTGAAGACGGCGGCACTACCTGGAAACAGATCATCGCTGATAACCAAAGGTTTACAGCCGTAAAGACCGATAAATGGCATTTCCAGAATAACGGCAACACCTATACACACGCTGTAACTTGCCCGGACGATATGATGACTACGCTGGGCTTAGGTGGCCCCGAGATCAATACCACTCAGAACAAAACGCGTGCCTATCAGTCATACGACAACGGACAGAGTTTCAGCATCGAGACTGAGCGAGATGATATAGGCTACTTAAACTTCGCCTTTGATAACCGAAGCATGCATATATTCGCATACGCTACGACTCATGGTCTTGTCCATACCATCAACTCCGGGCGAGATAACTTCTGGCTAAGGCAGTGGCCTGCGCTGAGTAATGACCGGCCGATCACAGCCATGGACGCAGGTAAATGGGGGGTTAACCCCTGGTCGCGATGTTTTAGCCAAGCACTGGAACCTAAGACTGAATCGGAATTGCTTGTAAGTCACATTGCGGCAGAACGGTGGACTGAGCAGAAATATACAACAGGAGAAGAAATAGGAGGCATCATCGCCATTGAAGCCGATTGCGTTACTCCCGGCACTCCTGTGAAATACTGGTGGGTATTGGGAACAAATGGGTTATTCCGTTCTGAAAATTATCCCGACACATTTACAAGAGTCTTTTAATAGAGAGTCATTCGCAGTAAAGAGAACGATTATGAAGAAGTTACTAGTATTGACTGTGATGATGGTCGCAGGCTCGGTATTCGCAGGCCCTGTGTTCGTCGGCCCGGAAGTGTCATCCCCCAGTAATCACGTCGTTAGCGGGGGTCAGGGAGTGGAGAAGAGCGTGGACTCCAGCGAAAGGACCAAGTGGTGCGGCCTGCACGAGGGCCGTCCGGTCCAATGGATGCTTAAGCTTTCAGAAGACGGAGGAATGGCGGTGAAGAGCTATTCGATTATCTCCGGGAACGATGAGCCAACTCGTGATCCGAAGGATTGGATCCTGGAAGGATCACAAGATGGCGAATACTGGACGGAGCTGGATCGCCAAACCGACCAGCCGGTATTTGAGAAGCGGCTTCAATCAAAAACCTTCCAGTTTGAGAACGACTCGGCCTGGCAGTTCTATCGATTCACGTTCGGAAAAACCCACGACGAAACTTACTTTCAGTTCTCAGAGATTGCGCTCGATGGAGTATCCATGGAGGGAGTGAAGTTGGCGGAAACGCCAACGCTCGATGAGGTGAAGGCGGCTGGCGCGCTTCGGTCCATCTATCGGAAACCGCATTCACTCGAAGCAGCGGTCGCAGTGCCGAAAGCGAATCTGGAAACATTTCGAAATGAGATTGAGCCTGTTCTGCGCGAGTCCTGTATTCCATGCCACGGTCCGGAAAAGCAGGAGGGAAAGTTCCGCATCGATACCCTAAATCCGGATCTGATTCATGGGGGAGATCAAAATTGGTGGCTGGAGGTGATTGATGTGGTGAGCAACGGCGAAATGCCGCCGCAGGATGAAGACGTGCAGATTTCCGGCGAGGGAAAAGCCTCGATTGTCGATTGGCTGTCGACCGAAATTCAGGTCGCCTCACAAGTCGCTCGCAGTAAAGAAGGGCATTCATCCTTCCGCCGCATGACGCGGTATGAATTTAGCTACGCCCTCCAGGATTTACTCGGGCTGCCCTATGACCTCGCTGACGGCTTACCCCCGGAAACGACATCCGAGGACGGCTTCCAAAACAGCTCGGAAATGTTGCAAATGTCCGTGATGCAATTTGAGACGTTTCGGGAGTTGGGCCGCAACGCACTGAAAAAAGCCACGGTGTCGGGCGAGCAGCCGAAGGCAGCCTATTGCAGAATCACCATGGATGTAGCAGCTGATCGGATACGGGCTATTCGTGATGCCGACCTGGCGGGGACCCGAAAGAGGAACGAAAACGACCCGGCAAAACGCAAAAAGGAACTCGAACAACAAAGGGAGAGGTTCAAGCCGCGTCCAACAACTCATCCAAGCCTCATGAATCTGGAAACTGGCGAAGGTATTATTTCCATGTCAGATCCTCGTGCGACAACACTAGCCTGGGACTCGGTCGAGAGTCGATCTGAAGTGCCACCTGTTTCCCCTCACATTCTTACCGTTCCGCCGAGAACGACCACAGGGTTCAACCTGAAGTACCGCCTTCCAGATACCGGAACTCTTCGGGTTCGAATTCGGGCTTGCCGCTCTTCAGACGA
>CAJQQW010000054.1 GCA_905480565.1 uncultured Halioglobus sp.
GTAATGCAGCTCTACAGTGCCTCGGGTGCGGTCCTGCAGGATGAAGAGTTCACTTTCTATCCGCTGCTGCCCGCCGAGGAAACAGACATTTCCGAAAGAACGTTGGCACTGGCGGCTTGGTGTGAAGGATTTCTAACGGGGTTTGCCTATGCCGCGGCCGGTGAAGATCAATCAGGCAAGACGTTCTCTGAACCCTGTAGTGAGGCGCTGAGGGATATCGCCGCGTTAGCGCAGGCGGAGGCCGCTGAGGATGAAATCGACGATGAGGCCGAGGAAAATTACGCCGAACTGGTCGAGTATCTCCGTATCGCCGTGATAAATGTTTACCTGGAAAATGGAGCAGAGCCGCAAGATCATGCCATTCATCCCGGTACGGCTCCGCTGCACTAACTATCCCGCAGTCGCTACCGCAGACGCTTTAAAGAGTTATACCATGAGTATTAGCAAGACGGAGTTCGCACGCCGACGGAAAAATCTTATGGCCCTTATGGAGGCCGATAGCATCGCTATAATCCCTTCCGCCAGAGAGCAACAGCGCAGTCGTGATACCGCGTACCCTTTTCGCCAGGACAGCGATTTTTTTTATCTTTCGGGTATCGATGAGCCGGAGTCGGTGCTCGTGCTATTACCCGGGCGTCGCCATGGACAGTTTCTCGTATTTTGCCGGGAGCGTGACAAGAAAATGGAACTCTGGCACGGCGGCCGCGTGGGCCCCGAGGGTATGTGTGAGCACCATGGCGCGGACGACGCATTTCCGATCGGGGACATAGACGACATACTCCCGGGGTTGCTGGAAGGGCGTAATCGCGTCTACTACTCAATGGGGCGCCGGGCGGAGTTTGACGGGCAGATCATGGCTTGGGTGAACCGGATTCGCGGTATGGAGTCCACTGGTGCGATACCGCCGGGGGAGTTCACGGATTTGGACCACATGCTGCATGAGTTGCGCCTGTTCAAGAGCGCCGCCGAGTTGCGCCTGATGCGCAAGGCCGCAGAAATTACAACGCGGGCGCATTGCCGCGTGATGCAGAGTTGTCGACCGGGTATGTTCGAGTATCAGTTGGAGGCGGCCCTACAACACGAATTTGCCATGTCCGGGGCACGTTATGCGGCTTACCCGAGTATTGTCGGAGGAGGGCAGAACGCCTGCGTAATGCACTATGTCGATAATAGCGACAAACTACGTGATGGCGATCTGGTATTGATCGATGCGGGCTGCGAACTGGAAAACTATGCCTCGGATGTCACCCGGACTTTTCCTGTGAACGGAACATTCAGCGCCGCACAGCGCGCTCTTTACGATCTCGTGCTCTCGGCCCAGTTGGCGGCGATAGAGGAAGTGAAGCCCGGTAACCACTGGAACCAGCCGCACGACGCCAGCGTTCTGATACTGACGGAGGGGCTGGTGAAGCTGGGTTTGCTGAAGGGCAGGGTTTCAGCGCTCGTCAAGGAAGGGGCTTATCGCCCTTACTACATGCACCGTGTCGGCCACTGGCTCGGGCTGGATGTTCATGATGTGGGGGATTACCGTGTAGCTGATGAATGGCGCGTGTTAGAACCCGGCATGGTCATGACAGTGGAGCCCGGTCTCTATATCCCTGCAGATGACCTCAGTGTGGCAAAAAAGTGGCGTGGCATTGGTATTCGGATCGAGGATGATGTGCTGGTCACGGAGGACGGTTGCGAGGTAATGACGTCTTGGGCACCGAAAACTACAAGGGAGATAGAGGCGCTAATGGCGGCCTGAGCTATGCTTGCGAACGTTGACATTGTGATTGCTGGCGGCGGTATGGTGGGTGTCAGCCTGGCACTGCAACTCGATGCCTTGTTGCCACCGGATATCTCTATCGTATTGGTCGAGGGGTTTTTTCTGCCCGACCCTGAGGCGTCGGACGCAACAGAATACCATCCCTCCTTCGATGCGCGCTCCACGGCGCTCAGCTACAGTTCTCGCCTGATCTATGAGCGCATGCAGGTTTGGGATGCACTGCAGTCGTGGCTTTGTCCGATCGAAAGTATTCATGTGTCTAGCCGGGGTCGCTTCGGTAGTGCGGTGATGAAGGCGCAGGAATACGATTGGACCGCTCTCGGCTACGTGGTTGAGAATGCCTGGTTGGGACGATCGCTGCTGCAGGCGCTCTATCGCAGGGATCGTGTGCAGATCTGCAGCCCCGCCAAGGTCACCGCCGTGGAAGCGTCAGAGGCGGGCGTCAGGCTGGGCCTCGACGGACCAGAACGCCTATCCCAACTCGATGCGGGTCTGCTGCTCGTGGCCGATGGTTCAGATTCCGGTTTGCGGCAGCAGTTGGGTGTCGCGGTGAGTGAGAAGTCCTATGGCCAGCACGCACTGGTCGCCAATGTGTCATTCGCAGAACCACATGGCGGCTGCGCGTATGAACGCTTTACCCCGGATGGCCCTCTCGCACTTTTGCCCCTGCTGCCGGCGGACGATGCCAACCGTTGCGGGCTGGTGTGGACTCTGCCTCCGGCAGAGGCACAGCAGTTGCTTGCGTGTCCGCAGGATGAATTCCTGCAGGCACTGCAGATGCGCTTCGGTTATCGCCTGGGCCGTCTGCAGCAGGTGGGGGAGCGCTCTACTTATGGCTTGTCGCTATTGCAGGCGAATGAACAGGTGCGTCAGGGTGTCGTGGTCATGGGGAATGCGGCCCATGCGCTGCACCCGGTTGCGGGGCAGGGCTTTAACCTGGCCCTGCGTGACGTGGCGGAATTGGGTCGCGTGCTTTGCGAGGGTTTGGCTGCGGGTTTACCCGTCGGCGATGTGGGCATGTTGCAGCGCTATCAGCAACGCCAGTCGGCAGACCAGTATAAAACGATTCAGCTGAGCGACCGCCTGCCAGGGCTGTTTATGCATCAGGATCCGCTGTTGGGCCTGGGGCGTGACCTGGCCTTGTCCGGGCTCGATATCCTGCCCGGGCTGAAGCGCGAGTTTGTGCGTCACGCAGCGGGAGTTGCCGGCCCTGGCGGAGGGCTTCATGGTTGAACCCCGGTATTACGATGTGGCAATTGTGGGCGCGGGTATCGCCGGCAGTGCGTTGGCGGCGGCTCTGAGCGGTGAGGGTTTGTCTATTGCACTGGTTGAGGCGCAGCCGCTGGCTCGAATACCCCTGCCGGCAGGGCTGGCCCTAGACAGCTTTGATCCCCGCGTCAGCGCACTGACGCCCCGCTCGCAGGCGCTGCTCGACAACCTGGGGGCGTGGGGTGCCATCGCCGACTATCGCAGTTGCCCCTACCGACATATGACCGTGTGGGATGCTGAGGGAACAGGTCAGGTAGAATTTGATTGCGCAGACGTCGATGCTGAGCAACTCGGCTACATCGTTGAAAATCGCTCTATAGTGGACGCGCTCGTTGCGCGTATTGAAACCGCGGGCGATGTGTCGATATTGAGTCCTGTCCGACTACAGGCCTGTAAGCGGCAGGCGTCAGGGCGCATGGTCCTGGCTATGGAGGATGGTATGTCACTGCAGGCGGGGTTGATCGTCGCTGCTGATGGTGCCCAGTCCCGGGTGCGGGAAATGATGAATTTTCGCTTACGGGAGTGGGATTACGGCCACCACGGGATCGTATGTACCGTGCAGTTAGAGAAATCTCATGAGGATACCGCGTGGCAGCGCTTCCTGCCGTCCGGGCCGTTGGCATTGCTACCGCTGTCGGGTACCGCA
>CAJQQW010000055.1 GCA_905480565.1 uncultured Halioglobus sp.
GAACAGCAACCGCTCACCGCCTGTCTTCTGAATCAATTGTTCCAGCCGGCTCAGCCCCTGCCCGTGGATATCAAGCCATGCATTATCGTACGATAGGGCTAGCGCGAGCATACCTTGCATATCTCTTGCGCCGGCGTGACCCAGGATGAACTGAAGATTCGGAAACTCGCGCAGGGCTGCTTCGTAATGTCGGGGCATGGCAAAGGAATGGGAAGACTCCGGCTCTATGCCGGCGCGACCGCCATGGAAAAAAACTACCAGCCCGAGTTTTAAGGCCTCTTCATAGAGTAACATTGCTGCCGGATCATCCGGATAGAAACGCTGCATCGTCGGGTGTAGCTTGATGATGCGAGCACCTTGTGCAGCATGCGCTTGCATTTCCGCAAACGCGTTCTCGCTGCGCGGGTTTACGGAGAGGCCGCAGTGCAAACGGTGTCGCGCGCCAGCGGTCTTTATGGCCGCGCGCCAGTCCTTCGCGAGGTTATCTCCGAAGGGGAGGCCGAGCTTGATAGGTAATAAAAATGCCTTTTGCACACGCATGGCATCCATCTCCCGTAACAGGTTAGGGATAGTTTGCGTGGCTGCATAAGAGCTGCCCCACAGCCCCTGAGCGATGGTTTGTATGCGCAGGTCGCCGAGGGCTTCCTCGCTAAAGTTGCTGTTAGCATAAACGTCCAGGTCAAAAGGGCACCCCGGATTTGTCTTATCGCAGTCGAGAAGGTGCTTCACGCGCGGTGTGCTCGCATGCAGGTCGAGCCGGGGCTCGAAAAGTAATGACATGCCGAGGTGACTGTGGATATCGATAGACAGTGGAATGCTGTCATCGACGCACACCAGCTGTTGTTCTGTATCCAGCTCAAACCAGGGCAATTCTGCCAGACCGCGATAGCCCGGGTAGACGTGGTGTCCGTATTCGCCCTCTCCCTTGATCTCTTGCTCTCTGCCACGCTCTGCGGCAAGGGACTCGATATCGGCTTCAGTGTAGCGCTCTGGCGCGGGGGAGTCACAGGCGCTCAGTCCCAGCCCCAGCAACGATGCGCTGCCGACAGAGAGTCCTGCGTTGCGCAGGAAAGCGCGACGGTTGCAACCAGCCTGAGCTTTCATCTTACTGGCTCGTCAAGCGGGTACCCAGCTTCCGTGGAAGCCCATCGGTACGCGAGCCGGTAGTAGAACCCGAGCCGCTTCCGATAGCGTACTGGCGTCAAGTATCAGCACCTCGCTGCAGTCGGTGCTCTGGTCATAGACATAGGCCAGCAGCCAACCATCGTCCTCGCCACTGCCAGATGGGTCAGGGACGAACACCGCTTCGCTACCCTGACGGCCAGCACCCAGCTCTAAAGTTTTGGCACTGAAATCCCCGAAGTCATACTTGATATATCGCTCTCCGTAGGGTGCCGAGGCGGCAATGCCGGCGGTGTATCCATAACGATGCTTCTGGCCAACGAGCGTGTCCGGGACCCGGGGGAATTCCGTACTGCGGTCATCGATCTGCGTTTCTTTGACAGTGCCGCTTGAGCGGTTAATGACCCAGCGCGTCATGAAGGCGGGTGTATCGATGCCGTCGGCTATCATGTTGGCCAGACGACAGACATCGAGCACAATATTGTCGCCATCCTCGTATGCATTCAGCGGGTGGTATACGTAGCAGGGGTCTATGTCGTACCAGGAGACATCGCTGTCGCCACCAGTCCTGGGCATGACGCCCAGACGTGCGCCATAGGACTCATCCCACTTGATAGGCAGACCTTCACCTTCCAGTGATTCGATATCCCACACGGCTGGCAGGTCCATCCAGATCACGTAATTTTCCGTGATATTAAAATCGTGCATCATGGTGCCCCGGGGTACTGTAATTTGCTCTGACTGCACCAGTTCACCCTGCGCGTTCGCTCTATGGTAGGTGAGGTAGGGTGGGAAGATTCCGTACGCAAAGAAGAGCAGCTCTCCGGTAACGGGGCATACCTTGGGATGGGCCGTCATCGGTGTTTCCAACTTGCCGTCGAAATCCCACGCTTTGATCGTGTCTAGCTCTGGGGAGACTTCCCATGGGAGATGGGCTTCTTCCAAAGCGAGAATCTTCCCCGCGTGATGAATCACATGCGTGTTTGCTGCTGATTTTGCGAGATCCATCATCGCTTCACCCGAGTCGGCACCCGGGTCGTCCCACAACGTTGTCCTTACGTAACGATTGCGGTACCAGTTCGCCTTACCGTTGCAAAACTCAACGCCGTGTATCATCCCGTTGCCGAAAAACCAGTGATCGGACCAGCCCGTCTGGGGGTTGGGTCCATTGCGCAAAAGGCGGCCATTCAGCGCCGGGGGAATGCTGCCAGTAATCTTCAGCTGACTCTCGCTGATCTCTTCCGAGACAGGAGCAAAATTGTCTTTCAGATAAAACGGCTGTGCGACGGGCTGGTTCATGATGTATTCCTCAGAATGGCAGAATCAGCATGATAAAACTGCTGACTACTGCACTGTAGCAGGTTCACAGGGTACTATCAGGAACTACTCTTCGGGAAGTGCTTAACGTTAAAAGGCATACAGGTACGGGCTCTTTTCGGGCGTAATGATAGTAGATATGATAAATCGAGGTGATCGGGTGATAGCTCGCGCGCGGATTGATACTATTCACCGAACGTAGGCGGGCTGATAGTCGCTGCAGCGAGGTGGTTTAGCAGCGTACAAGGCGGTACAGCCTGCCCTCGCGCTAGGCAGAGGGGTGACGTAGGGACGCTTTTATCTCATTCAGGAACACAAGATGACTGCTATATCTTTGACAGGGCCTGTCACTCTTTACGGTTCTAACATTTCTTATTTCACTGGCAAAATGGAGAACTACCTCCGCGTGCGCGGAGTGTCCTATGAGTTGCGCAGCATGCAGTTTCCTGCATTCAAAAAACGCATGGAAAAAAAGGTGGGCGTCATGCAAATGCCCGCCGTCATACTGCCCGATGGCCGCTGGATGACGGATACAACGCGGATGATCGACTGGTTTGAGCAACGACTGCCCGGGCCGGGGCTTATGCCCGCTGATCCCTTACAGCGGTTTTTGTGTCTGTTGCTGGAAGACTGGGCAGACGAGTGGTGGTGGCGGCCAGCTATGCACTATCGATGGCATTATGCGGAGGGGGCTCGTTTCGCGTCATGGCATCTGGCGGAGGAGTTGCTGGGAGCTGTTCCCGGTCCGGTTGGGCTTAAGCGGTTGTACTTGCAGCAGCGTCAGCGTGCGGGATACACGACGGGGGACGGAATGTGCGCGGACAATGTGGCGGCGGTAGAGTCGGGAGTGGCGCCTCTGCTTGCCACGCTGCAGTCAATTTTTAGCAGGAGGCCTTTTTTTTGGGGGAATCGCCCCTCGCTGGCGGATATCGGATTTTCAGGGCCTTTTTTTCGTCATCTCGCGCTGGACCCGGTGCCGTTGGAAATAATCCGGCAACAGGCGCCCGCAGTACTGGAGTGGGTAGCGCGCCTGTGGAATACGCGTTTGTCCGACTGTGCAAGCGTCTGGGACAATGGGATTCCGGACGGTATTTTCTCACTGCTGGACGATATTGGCAGCGGGTATCTCCCCTATCTCTGTGCTAACACAGAGGCGGTGGCCGACCGCAAAAGACGTTTCGATGTTCAGCTGGACGGTGTGCATTATCGTGGCGCACGTTGTTCACGTTATCGTGTGTGGTGTTTACAGCAGCTTCGTCTGCATTTCATGTCTATGCCTGAAGCTGCGCAGGAAGAGGGCCGCGTCCTGCTGGAGAGACACGGGTGCTGGGAGCCCCTTTGGCGTCACGAGTGCCTGCCACTGCTGCCAGGGCAGGAGGAGGAATTGCCATTCAGGGCGCACAATAAAATGCTGGCAGTCCACCAGTAGAGCGAAAGCTCACTTTGCTGTTGCAAAAGACCGTAGGTGAAACGTTATGAAGCCAGCACTAGCA
>CAJQQW010000056.1 GCA_905480565.1 uncultured Halioglobus sp.
CTGGTCGGCGGCGGTCTGGGTCGAACACCAGTAATCGGCTCCGTTATCTGCGAATGGCTCGATAAAAAACACATGCTGACATATCTGGAGGCAATTCTCCGTGTCTATAATCAGCACGGACGCCGCGACAACAAATATAAAGCTCGCATTAAGATACTGGTAAAAGCAATGGGGATAGCAGCTTTCCGGGAGGCGGTAGAGAAGGAATGGGAGGCAACAAAAGGAGGTCCCTCGACATTACCTGAGGCGGTATTTGAGAAAGCCAGATCCTCCTTTCAAACTCCGGATTACAGCGATTTCGACGCAGATGAGGCCAGTGGTTTGCTCCACAGGGAATGTGAACGTGACGGAATTTTTAAACAGTGGGTCACGCACAATACTGAGAATCACAGGGTGCCGGGCTACCGTATTGTGACGCTATCGCTTAAATCTACAGGCTACGCCCCCGGCGATATAACGGCTGAGCAGATGGAGCTGGTAGCAGATTTGGCCGACAAGTATTCTTTTGGTGAATTGCGCAGCACACATCAGCAAAATCTCGTACTGGCGGATGTTCCTGTATCAGACCTCTATGCACTGTGGCAGGACCTGCAGTCCGCCGATCTCGCGACCGCCAATATCGGCTTGCTCACAGATATGATCTGCTGCCCGGGTGGCGACTTCTGCGCCCTTGCTAACGCCAAATCTATACCAGTAGCGGAAGCGATACAAACTCGCTTTGATGACATTGACTACCTGCATGATCTGGGGCCCATTGAGCTCAATATCAGTGGCTGTATGAACGCATGCGGTCATCACCATATTGGTCATATCGGTATTCTGGGCGTGGACAAAAAAGGCCAAGAGTTCTACCAGGTCTGCCTTGGAGGCAGCCAGGCAAAAGACGCCTCTCTGGGCAAGATTCTTGGGCCCTCTTTCAAGCAGAACGACATGCCAGACATCATCGAAAACATCCTGACGACCTACCTTAGCAGAAGGTTGCCAGAGGAAAACTTTCTAGACACCTATCGACGCATCGGAATCGAGCCCTTCAAGGAGCGCGTTTATGCCAAAAATAATTAAGGACGGCACGATTACAGAAGATAATCGCGCCCGCATCGACCCCGAAGACAGCTCCCCAGGGCAAGGCCAGATATGCACACTTCAGCAGTGGCAAAAACTGACAGACAAACAGGGTAGCGCGGTTCAGCTGGAACCGGGCCAGGAGCCTGCACCTTTGCTGGAATGCCTCGAAGACATCGAACTGGTTGTCATTAATTTTTCGGTGTTCACGGATGGACGAGGGTTTTCTTACGGACGAGAATTGCGAGAGCGCGGTTACAGTGGCGAGCTGCGCGCAACTGGCCACTTTATTCGCGACCAATTGACGTATCTCGGGCGATGCGGATTTAATTCATTCGACTTGCAGGAAAATATAGATCTTCATGAAGCATTGAAGAGTCTCAACGATTTTAGCGAACACTATCAGGCATCTATCGACTCACCCCAACCACTTTTCCGCCGTCGGGAAAACGCCCTGGTGTAATTTCCTGATACCGGCAGCATTGCTTACACTGTAAAAACGACCAGCGGGATCCTGGCGCAAATGGAATTTAGCAGCATTACTTTTTCCTTCTTCCTTATTTTTACCGGGGCGGCCATCTTCGCTTCTATTGCTCTATATACGCGGCAACCGCTGATTATCGCCTATATTGCATTAGGTACATGTATAGGCCCCTATGGACTGTCATTGGTAACTGACACCAAATTGCTCTCAGACATCGGCCATGTCGGCATTATTTTTTTGCTCTTCCTCCTTGGGCTGGACATGCAACCTCAGGCGCTTTGGGCAACCCTGAGAAAATCGACGGTTGTAGCAATCTCAAGCTCCGCCCTTTTTGTTGCGGGCGGCTTTGGCGTCACTGCCCTCTTCGGTTATTCATTGCAGGATAGCCTCATCGTCGGGGCCGCGATGATGTTTTCATCTACTATCATCGGCATCAAGCTACTACCCACTACAGTGCTGCATCACCGCCACATCGGCGAGCTGATGATTGGACTGCTGTTACTTCAAGACCTGCTCGCAATTCTTATTTTGATGGCGTTATTCAGCGCGTCAGGTGGCGCTGAAGATATGGGCACAAGCCTGATGTTCACAGTAGTTGCGCTGCCCCTGCTTATCGGTCTGGCACTGCTATTCGTGCGCTTTCTGCTCCTGCCATTGATTCGGCGCTTCGACCGTTTTCACGAATATATTTTCCTGTTAGCCCTGGGCTGGTGCCTGGGGCTTGCTGAACTCGCTGTATTACTGGGTCTCTCCGCGGAAATAGGCGCTTTCATTGCCGGCATTACGATTGCCACAAGCCCGATCGCGCAATACATTGCAGTCAGCCTGAAGCCGCTGCGCGATTTCTTCCTGATTTTGTTCTTTTTTTCCGTAGGAGCCCAGTTCAATATCGGCGTCCTTACGCAGGTACTAGCCCCCGCGCTGGTGCTGTCAGTGCTGATACTGACACTTAAACCGGTCGCTTACCGCTACCTGCTAAAAGGTGTAAGTGAGCATCGCAGCCTCGCCTGGAATCTCGGTTTCCGCTTGGGGCAAGCAAGTGAATTTTCACTCCTAATTGCCTACGTCGCGGTCGGTGGCGCCCTCATCTCAGAACAGGCGTCGCTGCTTATTCAGGCGACGACAATTATCACCCTGCTGATCTCCTCCTATATTGTGGTATTGAACTACCCCACGCCCATCGCGATTTCGGAGCGCCTGAGAAGAGACTAGCCGCTACTCGACTGCTGTCGCACTCATTCAATTTGCACAGCGGTTCGCAATGTTGGAAAACCAAGCCTGGGGGCGCAGGCAAAAAAAAGCCGGCACGCACGGCCGGCTCCATACAGCGGTTTGAAATGACTAAATTTTGGATTCCAGCTCAGGCAGCGCCTCAAAGAGGTCAGCAACAAGCCCGTAGTCCGAGACCTGAAAGATCGGCGCGTCCTCGTCCTTATTGATGGCCACAATCACTTTGGAGTCCTTCATTCCCGCAAGATGCTGTATAGCTCCTGAGATTCCCACGGCTATGTAGAGGTCCGGTGCAACAATTTTGCCAGTCTGTCCGACCTGCATGTCGTTAGGCACAAAGCCAGCATCCACTGCGGCGCGAGATGCCCCGATAGCGGCGTTTAGCTTGTCAGCAATTCCATCTAACAGTTTGAAGTTTTCGCCATTCTGCATACCACGTCCGCCTGAAATTACGACGGAAGCAGATGTCAGCTCAGGGCGATCGGACTCCGCCACCTCTTCGCTTACGAATGAGGATAAACCTGCATCATGGACTGAATCAACTGACTCGACGCTTGCGGAACCACCCTCGGCGGGCACACCATCAAATGCTGTAGTACGCACCGTAATCACCTTCTTTGCATCGGCGCTTTGCACCGTGGCAATAACATTGCCGGCATAAATAGGCCGCTGAAATGTATCAGGTGAATCAACCGCAATAATGTCTGAAATTTGGCCGACATCCAGCAAAGCAGCAACTCTAGGCATGAAGTTTTTGCAATTGGGTGTGGCGGGGGCCAGCACGTTATCATATCCGGTCGCTACCTCAGCTACCAACTGGCTGACGTTTTCAGCTAACTGATGCTCATACGCAGCGTTATCCGCAACCAGCACTTTCCCTACGCCCGGAACGGCCGCTGCTGCTGTCGCAACATCACCACAACTGCCCCCAACAACAAGGATATCGATATCGGCGCCTAACTGCTGTGCTGCAGCGACGGTGTTCAGTGTAGCGGCCTTCAGGCTGCTGTTATCGTGTTCTGCAATTACGAGCGTGCTCATGATATTACTTTCGCCTCGTTCTTCAGTTTATCAACCAATTCGTCCACGTCAGCTACCTTTATGCCTTCCTGACGCTCCGGCGGGGGTACTACTTTCACCTGTGTGAGATGCTTCGTTACAGTTACGCCGAGGTCATCTGCAGTGTATACATCCAGCTGTTTTTTCTTCGCTTTCATGATGTTCGGAAGCGAGGCGTATCGCGGTTCGTTAAGGCGCAGGTCAGTTGTGACAATCGCAGGCAAGGTGAGCGATACGGTTTGTAAGCCCCCATCGACCTCACGAGTGACATTGACCTTGTCACCGTCTATGACCACTTCGGAGGCGAAAGTGCCCTGTGGCATATTGGCCAGGGCGCCAAGCATTTGGCCGGTCTGGTTGTTGTCCCCGTCGATAGACTGTTTGCCCAATATAACCAATTGAGGCGCCTCTTTATCGACTACGCCTTTGAGCAGCTTTGCCACTACAAGAGGCTCTGCAGCAGTCTCTACATCGACCTGGATACCGCGATCGGCGCCCAGTGCGAGGGCGGTTCGTATTTGCTCCTGACAGCTCTTATCGCCGATAGACACAGCAATGACTTCAGTCGCAACGCCCGCTTCCTTGAGGCGAACTGCTTCCTCTACAGCGATTTCACAAAATGGGTTGATGGCCATCTTGACGTTGTTGAGATCGACGTCACTACCATCGGCTTTGGCGCGTACCTTGACGTTGTAGTCAACAACACGCTTTACGGCAACAAGAACCTTCATGGATTCTCCATAGATTTTTCAGGTGGGTAAAACAAGCGGAAATGAGCGCAAAAACATCGTTGTCTACACCCCATTTCGGCGCCACATCTTGCCCATAATTGTGCTCCGGGTCAATAGCCATTCGCTCCGCTGACACAGCCCGGTTTAGATACCTCTGGCGCCTTCGAAAATAGCCCCTTATCTGGTTTTTATCCCATAGAAATTATATACTTGCGCCGTTTTTAACAGTCATGAAAATGCTGCCATGAAGCAGACAGAGACGAGAGGATATCGCTGTGGAACGTGAATCGATGGAATTTGACGTGGTAATCGTTGGTGCTGGTCCCGCAGGACTGGGTACGGCCTGTCGTCTGATGCAGCTAGCCCAGGAAAACGAGAAAGAAATTAGCGTTTGTCTCGTCGAGAAGGGCTCTGAGGTCGGCGCACACATATTATCTGGTGCGGTAATGGACCCTCGAGCCATGACCGAGCTGTTTCCAGATTGGAAGGAGCGAGGAGCCCCTCTGAACGTTCCTGTGAGCGAGGATCAGGTTTTGTTCCTGACCAGCGACAAAGGCGCTACAAGCGTTCCTCTTATGCTCGCGCCAGGCTTCCATAACGATGGAAACTACGTGATCAGTCTCGGCAACGTCTGTCGCTGGCTTGCAGAACAGGCAGAAGCCATGGGCGTCGAGGTATACCCCGGGTTTGCAGCGTCAGAGGTGCTTTATCACGATGATGGAAGCATAAAAGGTATCGCGACTGGCGACATGGGCATTGCTGCCGATGGCAGCCACAGGGACTCCTACATGCCCGGCATGGAGCTTCATGCGAAATATACGGTATTCGCTGAAGGCTGTCGTGGACATCTCGGGAAGCAGCTTATCCAGAAGTTTGAGCTGGACAAGGGCTGCGACCCTCAGCATTACGGTCTCGGCTTCAAGGAAATTTGGGATATTGATCCCGCCAAACACAAGGAGGGGCTGGTTGTTCACACCACCGGGTGGCCTGCGGCAAAAGGCACAGCATCCGGCTCCTATCTTTACCATAGCGATAACAACCAGATCGCCATTGGCTACGTTGTGCCATTGAGCTACGACAATCCTCATCTGTCGCCATTTGATGAATTTCAGCAATGGAAACAACATCCTAAAATTCGTCACTACCTTGAAGGTGGCACGCGGGTCTCCTACGGCGCGCGCGCACTCGTCAAAGGTGGTCCAAAGTCTCGCCCAAAAATGAGCTTTCCCGGCGGCCTGCTGGTTGGGGATGACGCCGGAACCCTCAACTTTGCCAGAATTAAGGGCACGCACACCGCACTGAAATCCGGCACCCTGGCCGCCGAGACTCTTTATGAAACCCTCGCGGATGGGGCCGAGGGCAAGAGTGATCTCACCGCCTACGCCAAACGCTTCGACACATCCTGGCTCAACGATGAGCTTCACAAATGGCGCAACTTCGGTGCTTACCTGCACAAGTTTGGAACGTTTATCGGGCCAGCGCTGGCATTCATTGATCAGGGTATCTTCAAGGGCAAACTGCCCATTACGCTGAGCGACCCCATACCAGACTACGAATGCCTGAAGCCAGCCTCAGAGATGCCAACAATCGATTACCCCAAGCCTGACGGAAAAATCAGTTTCGACAAACTGTCTTCAGTATTTCTTTCCAATACTAACCACGAGGAGGATCAGCCATGCCACCTCACGCTGATCGATCCGGAAATACCTATTTCCCGCAACCTGCCTCTTTACGATGAGCCTGCCCAGCGCTACTGCCCCGCTGGCGTCTATGAGATTGTAGAAGAGGAATCGGGGCCACGCTTTCAGATCAACGCCCAGAACTGCGTGCATTGCAAAACCTGTGACATCAAGGATCCATCGCAAAATATTGTATGGATAACGCCTGAAGGGTTCGGTGGCCCAAACTACCCCAATATGTAGAAATCCTGCTCCCGACCCGTTTTATTACCTGTTCTTGACCGCGCGTCTGTGCGTCGCGGGTCACTGCATCGGTATGCGCAGCTCGAAATGCCCGGAGCGCAATACCGCATGATCCTCTTCCAGATCTGCCATTTCGATCAACCGATACCATGCGGCTCGATTACTGAGCGCCGTCAAGCCATGCGATGTCGCGATCGTAACTGCACCGGCAGCGTCGTCGAAATGCAATGGATGCTCGGTTGAGGCGGTCCACTGCCTATCGGTATTGAGGGTTGCAACCAGCACCCGCTGGCCACCCTCCTCTGACCAGTCAAAATCGGTGATGATCAGAGGATGTGAATCTACCTTGATACGCCACTTTTCATACGGTGATACGAGGTAGTAATCGCCATCCTCTTCTCTTCTCAAGATGCTGGCAAAAAGCTTCACTAATGCTTTGCGCTTGATTACGCTGCCCTCATGAAACCAGGCACCATCGCTCGCAATACGAATAGCAATATCACCGCTGAGCGGTGGATCCCAAAGATGCAATGGTGGCGACTCGTAATCGCGGGTATTGGAAATTTGGCTCTCAAGAGAATCAAGGGCGTCATTCATACGCAAACCTCTGGTATCGATGTTCTGGCTAGGCTATAACTGTAGCAATAATCGCAAAGAATTTAGTACAAAACATGATGAAATGGATCAGCAACGCAGTAGTCAACTGGTTGAAACATAAACGACCGCTGCCACGCACGCCCCTCAGCGATTTTGAACGCATACGCCATGAGATAAAGCCTTGTGATGTCATTCTTGTTGAAGGCCGATCACGGGTTAGCGACGTGATTAAGCTTATCACCCAAAGCAACTGGTCGCATGCTTTCATGTACATCGGACGACTGCATGATATCGAGGATCCACAACTAAGAGAGCGGCTAGGAAAGCATTACACTGGAAATCCCGACAAGCAGCTAATTATCGAAAGCGAGCTTGGCATGGGTACTGTTGTGCGACCACTAACCGTTTATGAGGGGGAACATTTACGTATCTGCCGACCGCGAGGGCTAGGTTTTAGTGACAGTCAAAAAGTGGTATCGCATGTGATCAATCGACTTGGAGACGATTACAACGTGCGGCAGATATTTGACCTGGCAAGATTTCTCTTTCCCTGGACAGTTATGCCAAGAAAATGGCGATCCAGCCTGTTCAGCAAGCGTCCCGGAGAAAACACACAGACTGTTTGCTCTACGATGATTGCCGAAGCGTTCGGACACATCCAGTTTCCGCTGTTACCGCTGGTTAAGCGCGAAGCCGGCAGCGGCTTTCAGCTTTACATGCGCAATCCCAAACTCTGTACGCCCAGTGATTTCGATTACTCTCCGTACTTCGATATTATCAAATATCCGTTTTTGGATTTCCATCAACAGTCAGATCAGCGCCTGCTTCCATGGCAAGGAGCATCTGCGCTTAGCGCGGAAGAGCGTGAGATGTATATCAATATCCCGGAAGACCTCAAAGGGTTGAACGACGATACACAGTGAAGAGCTTAGATTTTTCGAAAGATACTATCCAACTTTGATTCGTCGGTTGCCCATCTCAGTCACGACGCACAATCGCCAATCAAGCGCACATTGATTACGCCCTCGATCTCATGCATTTTATTCAGCACGGCCTTTGACGGCTGATTGCCAATATCTATCAGGTTGTATGCGACCTCGCCACGGCTCTTGTTCAACATATCAATTACGTTAATATTCTCATCAGCCAGTATGGACAACACACTGCCGAGGATCTTAGGAACGTTCTCATTTGTGAGCGAAAGCCTGCAGCCGCTTACACGGTCTAACTGGAGGGTAGGAAAATTAACTGAATTACGAATATTTCCATTCTCGAGAAAATCAACCAGTTGATCGGCGGCCATGATGGCACAGTTATCTTCCGCCTCCTCTGTGCTCGCGCCAATATGAGGCATCAAGACAACATCTTTTCTGCCGATTAGAGCAGGAGAGGGAAAGTCTGCGATGTACTTGCGCAACAACCCGCTGTCGAGCGCATCAATGATTGCAGACTCATCGACGATTTCTTGGCGAGCGAAATTTAGTAAACATGCACCGCCTTGTATAGCCTTCAATAACTCCGCATTAACAAGACCACGGGTAGATTCCAGCACTGGAAGATGCAAACTGACATAGTCAGACTTGGAGAATAGCGCTCCCAGATTGTCCGCACTTCGCACCCTGCTGGACAGGCGCCAGGCGGCCTCAACGGACAGCGCCGGATCGAAGCCGACTACATCAATGCCGAGTGTCAAGCCCATTTCCGCCACCATCGACCCTATGGCGCCAAGCCCTACGACACCCAGGGTCTTGCCCACCAGTTCACTGCCCTTGAATTGTTTCTTTTGCGCCTCGAGCATTTTATTCAATTCGGCGCCGTCATCCATGCTACCCAACGACTCAACGTAGCCGATGCCCTCTACGATGCCCCTAGAGCCCAGCAACAAACCTGTAGCGACTAATTCCTTGACGGCATTAGCGTTGGCACCTGGCGAATTGAATACGGGTATGCCGCGAGCGGTACAGGCATCAACCGGAATATTATTTACACCCGCCCCTGCCCTGCCTATCGCGAGAACAGACTGCGGTATTTCCGCCTCTACCAGTTTGTGGCTTCTGAGTAAAATCGCATCGGGCTCTGCGAATTCACTCGCGATTTCATACGTTTTAGGCGGCAGGCGCTCCAACCCTTTCATGGAAATCTGGTTCAGCGTCAAAATCTTTTTTGCCATGTGATCCTCTGATCGACCTGCTTACAGCGCAGTAATTTCAGCATTATTTCGCAGCTGGCGTTGAAACTCTCGAAATACCAACCCCCCCTGCTCATTGGTCAACACCTGCCCCAACTGTGTGCGTTCAGCCTCGGGTAGCATCATATAATTGCCGGGCTCAACCCGTTGCAATTCAATAACCACTGCATTACCCGCCGGTGAGATAAAAAAATCGACCGTGGCATCGGCATCTGACGGTGCAGCCATCTGAAACGCATGCGAAAGGACATCCACAGGAGCGGCGCTATTCTTGCGATCTACGCCGAGCTCTATCGCCACCTCGTAGCCGAGGCTCTGTGCCACGTCAGAGAACAGTTCCCCATCTCTCACTAACTCAACACTGGCACTAGCCTTTCGCGTCATCTCAGCGACTGCTTTTTGTTGCTGAACTGCGACAAGAATCTGATCGCGGAACGTATCCACAGGCAACAGTTGCGGCAAATCGTGCTTGCGAACCCGCAGCACCACAAAACGATCGCCGGATAGCTCGAAGACCTCGCTGTTATGCCCAGCCACCAATACGTCATCCGAGAAGGCCGCTTCATTAAGTGCAGCGCTGGCAAACAGACTGTCGGCGTCACCGCGAGTAACACCCTCCTCTCGCAGCACTTGCAGGCCAAGATCAGCGGCCGGACCCTCAAGGTTTTCCGCATTGAAAGAAAGATCACGCAACGTTTCCACCGTCCGGAGCAATTCCGAGCGCGCCTCCTCACCGGATACACGCTCCTCCAACTGGCCGCGCATTTCCTCAAACGTTGTAACTTTTCCTGCCTTACGCTCCGTTACCAGCAGCAGGTGGGTGCCGGCTGACGTTTCAATCGGCTCTGAGACAATACCTGGCTCCAGAGAGGCAATGGCTGCTTCCATATTGTCTGGAAACATTGCACCACTGGTATAACCAAGATCACCACCGCGGTCCGCCGACCCCACGTCGTCGGAAATGTCCTTGGCTAACGCCGCGAAAGCCTCTCCTGTTGCCAATCGAGCCTGCGCATCCTGAACGCGCTGTAGAAGCTCAGCTTCGGCACTATCTTGAAATAAAATATGGGAGACGCGACTCTCGTCCTGCAGCACCGCATCTTCCAGGCCCAATTCATAGGCCTCTCTTAAAACGCTTTCTTCGACGGGTTGGCGAAAGTCGTCGATTTCAAGCGCTATATAATCTACGTCTACGGACTCCTCCGTGCGAAACAGAGCCTCGTTGGCGGCATAGTAACTTTCAATTTCTGCGTCAGAAACGGTTTCTGCGTCGCCGATCTCTTCACCCGGAATAGTGAAATAACTAAAATCTCGCTGTTCAGCCAAGATACTCGCAGAGATATCCAGTTCCGCCTGTGTAACAAATTCGCTGCCCGCCAATCCCGCGCTCATCTGATTGATCAATAAATCAT
>CAJQQW010000057.1 GCA_905480565.1 uncultured Halioglobus sp.
GCTTTGGCGGTTGCACGTTCTGCTCTATCACTGAGCACGAGGGGCGCATTATCCAGAACCGCTCAGAGGATTCGATTCTTCGTGAAATCGAGCAGATTCGTGACACCTCTCCGGCCTTTACGGGGGTCATTTCTGATCTCGGAGGTCCGACCGCCAATATGTGGCGCGTGGCCTGCAAGAGCAAGGAGATAGAAGCACAATGCCGTAAGCTCAGCTGTGTATTTCCTGCTATATGCAAAAATTTGAAGACGGATCAGACGCCCCTGGTCAATCTTTACCGCAAGGCCCGCGAAGTGCCGGGTGTGAAGAAAGTGCTGATAGCCTCCGGAGTGCGCTACGATCTTGCGGTAGAGACACCTGAATACGTAGAAGAACTGGTGACGCACCACGTGGGGGGATACCTCAAGATCGCACCAGAGCACACGGAGGATGGCCCTCTTTCGCTGATGATGAAGCCCGGGATTGGCAGCTACGAACGCTTCAGGTCGATGTTTGAAAAGTACTCCAAGGCCGCGGGGAAAAAACAGTTCCTTATTCCCTACTTTATTGCTGCGCATCCCGGCACCAGCGACCTCGACATGATGCACCTTGCCCTGTGGCTGAAAGAAAATAAATACCGCGCGGACCAGGTGCAAACCTACTATCCGTCACCGATGGCCACTGCAACGGCGATGTACCACAGTGGATTAAACCCGCTACAGCGAGTGCGGCGATCTTCATCCAGCATTGCCTCGATCAAGGGTCTATCGCAACGCAAGCTGCACAAGGCCTTTCTCCGTTACCACGACCCCGATAACTGGCCTGTTTTGCGACGAGCTCTAAAGAAACTGGGTCGCGCAGACCTGATCGGCAACGGACAGCACCAGTTGATACCCACTCGGCAGCCAGCAAAGAGACACCAGACGGTGAGCAATGGATCCAGGACCTTCACAACGCAACATCTTGGCCTCCCCAAAACACCGAGCCAATCCGGACGAACGACCGCCCGCGGCAGGCGACGAGACTGAACACCAATTCTTCCCAGTACCGTAAAAAGGAGCACCACCCATGACATCACTACGAGTCCTCGCAACCCTGCTGCTGGCAATTGCCACCACAAACAGCTTTGCCTCTGCCCTTTCCAAGGGTAACCCCCTGCCTACCCTTGAGATAACGGAGCGAGGCGAGCTGACCATGCAAGGCGATGAGTTTGCCTTCATCCCCTGGAATTCCGATACCACACGGGACACGGTGCATGTCATTCAGTATTTCGGCGCGACCCTCGGCGATCGCGATGTATTCAAACCGTTTACCGATATGCTGCAGGCCGAGTTGGCGCCGGGCACAGTGCACGTCTCTACGGTACTCAACCTGGACGCAGCCGTATGGGGTACTACAGGATTTGTCGTCTCAGAACTGAAGAAAAACAAGCAGCAGCATCCCGCGGCAACCATGGTTTTGGATGCAGACGGAGATGGCGTTGATACCTGGGCATTGGGTGAGGCAGGAACAGGCCTGATCATCATGGATAAGAGCGGCACCGTTCAATACTTTTCTCTGGGTTCGCCTGATGAGAAGGACCTGGCGACGACACTCGAGCTCATCAAAACACTGTCGGGCAGCTGAGCTGCGCCATCTGTTGCGCCGGCACACGTAGCTAAATATTCGCGGGAACGGCAAGGTTCTTTATGATGGTGATGCACAAGAAACTGCTCTACCCAATCGTATTGTTACTGTGCGGCTTCCTGGCCGCTTACCTGATTTCCATCAGTAAGCCTGAGGTCGCACCGCAACCTTACGAACCCATTGTTCCAACTGTGCGGGTGGTTCCGGCGAAAGTATCCAACGAATATCTGGGAATAAACTCGCAGGGCACGGTGCAACCACGCAGCCAGAGCGAACTTATCCCTGAGGTCTCGGGCCGAGTGACATGGATCTCGCCCTCTCTGGTCAACGGCGGATCCTTCAAGGAAGGCGACGTGCTGTTACGCATTGACGATGCCGATTACCTGACGTTGCTGGAGCGCAGTGAAGCCGGCCTGCAACGCGCAGAAGTAGAGTACACTCTGGCCAGCGATGAACTCGAGCGGCTCATCAGCCTGCACGGACGGCAACTAGCCAGTCAACAGCAATTGGACACCTCGCGACGCGCAGCTCGAGTCAACAAGGCGAATCTACGAGATGCTGCCGCTGCATTAGAGCAGGCCCGCCGAGACCTCTCTCGCACTGAGCTCAAATCCCCCTTTGATGGCCTGGTGCGCAACGAACAGGTTGACCTGGGCCAGTTCGTCACACGGGGGCAGAGCATTGGTACTATTTATGCCACCGATTATGTAGAGGTGCGACTTCCTATCTCCGCGGACCAACTGGGATTCCTCGGGCTGCCGATCTCAACCCGGGGCCTGATCCCCGAAGCCCTTAGACCTCCTGTCAGTATCGCCGCCGACTTTGGCGATACACGTCTCGTTTGGGAAGGGCAACTGGTGCGACTCGAAGCAGAGTTTGATGAACGCTCCCGTATGGTCTATGGCGTCGCGCGACTACAACTGCATGAAGATGAGGAGAGCCCGATAGTCCCGGTGGGCCTGTTTGTACAGGCAGCCATACAGGGCCGTAATGTAGAAGGAATCATTCGTCTACCGCGCTCTGCAATGCGTGATGATAACCAGATCATGGTTGTAGATTCGGACAATCGCCTGCGCTTCCGCCAAATTTCTCTCCTGCGTTTGGAGCGCGACGACATACTGGTACGGGATGGGCTAAAAGAGGGGGAACTGGTGTGCGTCTCTCCCCTGCAAACTGTTGTTGATGGCATGCGTGTAAGCACGGTGATCGAGTAAGGCTTACATGCAAAAAATCATACCCTGGTTTGTCAATAACGCGGTAGCCGCCAATCTGTTAATGCTGATACTGATTGCCGGTGGCCTGCTCGCGCTGCCTCAAACACATCAGGAAGAATTTCCCACTCTTGACGTTGACGCTGTGAACATTCAGGTTCCCTACCTCGGCGCCGCACCCGCCGAAGTAGAATCCGCCGTCTGTGTTCGAATAGAAGAGGCTATAGAGGGCACGGAGGGCATCGACAAGGTCGTCTCGGAAGCCTCCGAAGGATACTGTTCTGTTACCGTTGAACTGGTCGCAGGCGTCGATAAGACAAAGGCCTCCAACGATATCAAAAGCAAGGTCGATGCAATCGACTCCTTTCCTGCTGAAACCGAGCGCCCGGTTACTCAGGAAATCAGTATTATGGCGACAGTGTTCCAGATCGCTATTTCGGGCCCCGCTGATGAGCGCACACTCAAATTGGTTGGCGAGAGGATACGGGACGATATTGCTGCACTTCCCGGCGTGTCACAGGCTGTCCTGCAGTTCTCCCGGCCCTATGAGATATCAGTAGAGGTCTCAGAACAGACACTGCGTCGCCACGGTCTCACACTGGCCGCTATCGGGCAGGCAATAGCGCAGAGTTCACTCGATGTGCCGGGCGGCTCGATAAGGACAGAGGCAGGAGAAATATTGTTGCGCACTCGCGGCCAGGCGTATCGCGGGCGCGAGTTTGAGGACATCGTCGTACTCACCCGTATTGACGGTACCCGTGTCACTCTGGGCGAAATTGCGACCGTTATCGACGGCTTTAAGGACAGTGATCTACAGGCACGATTCGACGGGGATCCGGCAGTCTCTGTTAAGGTTTCTCGAGTTGGCGAGGAAGATATCATGCTCATCGCTGACAGGGTCAAGGCGTATCTGGTGCGAGCACAAGAGGAAGTTCCAGAGGGTATCGAACTGACGATATGGCAGGATGAGTCTCAGGATCTGGTAGATCGCCTGGACACCCTCTCGCGTAATGCCGTCAGCGGATTGCTACTCGTTCTGCTGGTTCTTGCGCTGTTTCTTCGTTTTCGCCTCGCGATGTGGGTGGCTGCAGGCATTCCCATTGCCCTGCTGGGGGCTGTTGCCCTGTTTCCGCTGACCGGCACATCGATCAGCACCATGACGGTAATGGCTTTTATTCTCGTACTGGGTATTCTGGTTGATGATGCTATCGTGGTTGGGGAACGTGTTTACGCCCATGAACAGATGGGAAAACCGAGACTGGAAGCAGCCAGCGTCGGCACCCTGGAGGTTTCGCTGCCGGTGTTCTTCGGCGTGCTGACAACCATGGCAACCTTCCTGCCCATACTCAGCATACCGGGCCCCATCGGAGGGTTTTATCGACCACTTGGATATACTGTAATGCTGGCACTCGTGTTCAGCCTGGTAGAATCGCAGCTCATCCTACCCTCACATCTGGCCCACCGGAGCCAAAAAAAACGCGGTTTATCTCATCCTCTCGTGCGCAGATGGCAAGCGCTGCAGGAGCGTCTATCCGCTGCCATGGAGCGTATGGCGAGTCATTACTATCTGCAGGCCATTACGACCGCCCTGCAATGGCGCTATCTGACGATTAGTGCAGGGCTGGTAGTACTGCTAATCACTGCATCACTCTTCATAAGCGGGCGCATGCAGTTTCAGTTTTTTCCAGCGGTTGAGGGCACACATCTTTACGCCACACTGACCATGCCGGAGGGAACGCCAGTAGAAAAAACCGCAGAAGCGGTGGAACAGATTGAGGAAGCAGCCGAGCGATTGCGGCGCGAGCTTGATGCGAGCGTCGCCGATGGGGAACCCAGCAAGATTTCACATATTTTCAGCAGCATCGGTTCATTTATCCCCAAGGGCAGTATTGATGGCCGTGGGGAATCCCAAAGCAACCTGGCAGAAATCGGCATAGCGCTGAATCTTCCCAGGGACTATAGCGGCATCTCGACTAAACAGTACGCCAACCGATGGCGCGATCTTACTGGCGGAATACCCGATGCCGTGGAGCTGGGGTTCACCTCAGAAGCCTTTGGCGTGGGCAAGGCAATTTCCTTTGAGCTTTACGGCAAAGATTTTAACGAGCTCCGCGACGCTGCTGCCGAGCTGCGCATAGCCCTGCAGGGATACAACGGTGTCATGGACGTAAGCGACTCTTTCCGCGGCGGCAAGCAGGAAGTGCAACTGACCCTTCTACCGGAAGCGCGAAATCTGGGGTTAACGCAGCAGGATCTCGGGCTGCAAATCCGCCAGGCATTTTATGGCTACGAGGCACAACGATTGCAACGCGGCAAAAATGATGTTCGTGTGATGGTGCGTTTTCCCGAGGATGAAAGGCGCTCATTGGGAAACCTCGAGTCCATGCGTATTCGCACCTCAGAGGGCATAGAGGTGCCGATTAGCAGTGTGGCGACTGCATCACTCGCCCGAGGTTATACAACTATTCGCCGTATGGATGGCCGCCGGGTCGTCACGGTAACAGCAGATGTCAATCGCACAATAACCACACCGGAAGCGATCATCGGGGCCATCACAGGCCAGGCGCTAGACGACATTTTGTCTCGTTACCCGGGTGTTAGTTTCGCGCTGGCCGGTGAGGCAGAGGAACGCAGCGAGTCGATGGGTGCGCTGGTGAGTACAGCAATGCTGGCCCTGCTTATCATCTACGCCCTGCTCGCTATCCCCCTGAAATCTTATCTGCAACCCCTGGTCATCATGAGCGTCATTCCCTTTGGCGCGGTGGGAGCGATCCTGGGCCACTTGCTGCTGGGAATGCCACTGGTGTTCTTCTCCCTGTTGGGCATCGTTGCGCTATCCGGCGTCGTGGTCAATGCCAGCCTCGTGCTCGTCGATTGTATCAATAAGCATCGCGCTACCGGTGAAAGCGTTATGTGGGCGGTGAGCCATGCCGGAAGCGTACGCTTTCGACCCATCGTTTTGACTAGCATCACTACTTTTGTTGGTCTCATACCGATCATGTCGGACGACACCATCTCGACACAAATTTTCATACCTATGGCGGTCTCACTCGCCTTTGGCGTGCTGCTGGGCACCGTCATTACCTTGTTTCTGGTGCCGTGCTTTTATCTCGTGCTTGAAGATTTCGGCGCTTTCATCGATCGTTTTCGTGATTCAGACAAAGATCCAGCGACAATCCGACCGTAAGCGAAGTGCAGATGGCACACGCGCAAGATGTATCAGCCTTTAACCGGCGTGCTTTCGTGTTGAACCGGTGGGCTGTGCAGTGAGTGGGTCATCCGGCCATGGGTGCTTCGGATAGCGCCCCCGCATTTCTCGCCTGACCTCGTCATAACCATTGCGCCAAAAACCGGCAAGATCCTGGGTAACCTGGAGGGGGCGCTGAGCCGGAGACAGCAAATGGATCTGCAGCAGCACACGCCCCTCCGCTACCGACGGCGTCTCTTCACAGCCGAACATTTCCTGCAGCTTGACCGCAAGCACTGGGGGTTCCTCACAGTAATCAATTTTAATGCTGTTACCGGAGGGCGCAACCCAGCGTTCAGGTGCCAGACGCTCCAGCTCAAGAGGCAGCGGCCATGCCAGCAAAGCGCGTAAGACAACCTTCATATCAAGCTTCTGGAAATCTTCGAGGCGGCTGACTGGATCAAGATACGGTAACAGCCAGCTGTCCAATGTTGCCAGCAGGGCCGCATCAGACACATCCGGCCACGGGTTTCCCGTATCCGGTCTGGCATTGCGATGTAACAGCATTATCCTTGCGCGCCATTGCTGCAGGTTTGGACTCCATGGAAGTATCCCCAGCCCTTTTTTACGCACCACTTCGAGGAGCGATTGCGCTCGCGCAGCACGAGGGATATCTTGCATCCGCTCCCGGAACAGGGCAATGCTGCCTACCATGCCTCGACGCTCTGCCACAAAGCGCCCTGCACGATCATCCCATTCGACAAACTCCTGCTTCTGTACCAGGGGGGACAGTATCTCCGAAAAACAGGCTGGGTTAAGGCGCGCGGCACTGTAGATTTTGTCGATAGGCTGTCCGACCTTCCCCCCCAAATCGGATACCGCAATCCACTGGTTACCCGCCAGGTTGTCACCGTCAGGCAGCACAGCTCTTCTGCCATTGGCCAGCTGGTACTCCAATCCGCCGGGTGACTGGAGTCGAGCAATGCGATCAGGGTATGCACTGGCGATCAGCACACCCAATGTATCCTCCCCTTCAACGGAAACGCCGCAATTGCGCGATTTTTGTACATCTCGCGCAAGACGCCCGTAACGTCGCGCCTGCTTCCAGATCCTTTTGAACCAGCCCTGTAACGCTTGAGTGCAAAGTGATTCACCCATAAGAATATCCAGCGCAGGCAGAATATCCACACCGTGCGATGAGACGGGATTACGCTCGGACAAAACAGCCGCCAACAGGCACGCCGTTTCGAGGCTCTGAATATCGCAACCCACTAATAACATGTGGGCAAGCCGCGGATGCAATGGCATTTGCGCAAGACGCACACCGTGCGGCGTCAGCTGAAACCATCCTTCATTATTTTTGAAGGCCGCACCACATTGCTCCAACGTGCCGAGGGCCTGCCCATAGGTCGCCTCCGGGGGGGCCTGCGACCAGCGCAATTCTCGCGGATCCTTTACGCCCCAGGACAATAATTGGAGCGCCATTGGAGCGAGGTCTGATTGCAAAATCTCCGGTGTAGCGAGGGCCTCAAGACGTTCATGCTGTTGCTCGCTCCAAAGGCGGTAGCATACGCCTGGCGCCATACGTCCGGCACGGCCAAGCCGCTGCTCGGCCGAAGCCCGGGATACCCGCCGGGTGGTCAAGCGGGTGATGCCGCTTACAGGATCGAATACAGGCTCTCGCGCCAGGCCTGAATCAAGCACCACATTCACACCTTCAATGGTAAGGCTCGTTTCTGCAACATTAGTAGCCAGCACGATTTTACGTTCGCCGGCGGGCGCAGGCGAGATTGCGCGCTGCTGTTGCTCCAGCGGCAAGCCGCCGTAAAGTGGCCGCAGCTGGATGGTCGAGTCATATCGCGCAAGCAGCCCGCTCAATGCTCTGCCCACCTCATTGATTTCGCGCTGACCGGGCAGAAAAACCAATAGACTGCCGGTCTGCTCCTGCAGCGCGCGCTGTATTGCGTTTACCATGGGCGTGACGACAGGGTCACGCAACGAACGTGCGCCGAGATAGAACTCCTTGACAGGAAACTGACGCCCTTCTGACGTGACGAGTGGCGCACCGCCCAACAGCGCGGACACCGCGCTGCCGTCAAGCGTTGCAGACATTACCAGCAACTTGAGAGCGGGGCTTTCACGCAGCATATCGCGCCCATGCAGACAGAGTGCCAAGCACAGATCGGAATCAAGATTGCGCTCGTGAAATTCATCAAAAATCACCAGCCCTACGTCCTCGAGGCCTGGGTCACGCTGCAGGCGCTGAGTAAGAATACCCTCCGTGATCACTTCAATCCGCGTCTTTTCACTGACCCGACTCTCCATGCGAATGCGATAGCCCACCGTCTCACCCACTTCCTCTGCAAGCAGCATGGACATCCGATGGGCCGCGGCGCGAGCGGCGATGCGCCGCGGCTCCAAAACGAGAATCTTACGGGCACCAAGCCATGACTGGTTCAACAGACCAAGGGGTACAAGTGTTGTTTTTCCTGCACCCGGCGGCGCCTGCAGCACGGCCTCGTCGGCCTCTTGCAGATGCTCTTTTAGTTCGTCGAGGGCGGCACGTATGGGTAGCTGATCAATTGTTTGCTGTCGCATTGTGCGATTCTATCGAAGCGAGACAGCAACGGCTATCAGGAAATATGCCCCGAGAGGGTAGTTTTCGACAACTACCAGATTACTTTCTACGAGAGACCGCAATGTGTCGAGCTTGCCATTGCCATTGCCATTGCCATTGCCATTGCCATTGCCATTCATTGTGGTGTAATGAGGGCCTAGCATTTCACAAGGAAACGAGAGATGGCGATGCTGGTGCTGGGTGTTTTGCTATTCGCTTGTGTACATTTTGTCCCCTCCCTCACCCAAGGGTTCAAGTCTGTGGCTATAGGAAAGATAGGCGAGGATGGCTATAAGGGCATTTTCTCTCTAGCACTGCTGAGCTCCTTCGCATTAATGATTTTCGGGTGGCGCAGCACGGTGCCTACACACGTGTATATACCCCCAGCCGCTCTTCACCAACCAGCGCTATTACTGCTCGCATTGGCCTTCTGGCTAATGGCCGTAAGCCAGCGGGCGTCGCGCCTGCGACTGATTGTACGCCACCCTCAACTCGCCGGCGTCGCTCTGTGGGGGGCAAGCCACTTATTGCTCAATGGAGACAGCCGCGGCGTAGTCCTGTTTGGCGGCCTGGCAGCCTGGGCTATCTGTGAAATGTGGGCCATCAACCGACGGGAGGGCGGCTGGATCAAAAATGAGACGCCGACCTGGAGCAGCGAAGGGATTAGCCTGCTCATTGCGGCAATCATCATTGCGGTTGTGGTCTATATTCACCCCTGGCTCAGCGGCGTTCCTGTAAAGTAATCGACGGCAAAAGCGGATGTTACAGCTCCGGCAGATCGCGATAGGAGAAACGTGTTTTGATCTTTCCCGACCATGGCTCTCCTGCCACTTCTGCATAGGGGTAAATAAAGTAATTAAGCGGCTGCTTCCGACTCGCTTCTGACAACACGAGATCCCGGCCCGAGCTGAAATGGATACGATCAGCAGGATTCCCGCCATACAGCGACTCTCGCATTTCCGGGTGTTTAGCTGCTTCAGACGCGTCTATCGGCAACCATCCTGTTTCGGGCAAGTAAAAATGTACCCAACAATGGTAGCCGCCTATTTGCCCCTCAGGGCGGTCCACAGGTACCGGAAAGCCGATCTCAAATCGAGCAGGAATACTCTCACTGCGCGCGAGTGATATAAACAGAGCGTGAAAATCCGTGCAATTTCCATAGCGCTCGTTGCACGCCCAGAACGCATCGCCATTACCCCATCCACTGCCGGTTTTTTTATATTCAACATTGTCTACAACCCAGTCGTAGATCGCTCGTGCCGTGGCTGCACTCGATTCATTCGAACGATTGGTGTAAATTTCCTTAAGAATCGGCTGCAGGATTTCATGATTAACGGGCACCAGCGAATCGGCCTCCAATGCCCTCCGGCGCTGCGAATCAGCCAGCTTGCCTGCGCCGTAGGCCGCCACGGGTTGGCGCACTATCGTCCACGACAATCGAGCCTCCAGCGGCGTGCTGTCTCCCGCGTCGCGCCGCAAACGATAATAACGATTATTATGTATCGCTTCCTCGCCGATTTCTCCTTGCCAGGTGCTTTGCAACGACTGCGTCAGGATTTTCTGACCTACCGTATTTGAAGGGATCGGCACGTATACCTCAATCGACTCGCCTGGCGGAAAATCACTATTGAGCACCTCATAAATAAATTCAAAATGACGCTCCTCAGCACGCGCACAGAGCGCGGTTATCGCCGGGCAGAAAAGAATGATAATAAAAAATTGGCGCATAAATCCTAGCCTTGCATAAACAATCACGATGTAACGGTGCTACTCCCTACGACTCGGACCCCGGCACATATCCGCCGCCGCTACAGTGAATAGTGGAAATCAAGAATCTGTTCAGTGTAATCCCACAACCGCGCCGCAGCCGCATCGTCACGGGCCCACCGGCGCGGCTGAACCGCCTTACAATTCACAAAATACTCTCCGCTTATGTCCGCGACGTCTTCGCTGCAACATAAGTACAACGAGGTCTCAGCACCTTTCTCAGGCGTGCGAAAGAACGGCTTCAGCAACAGTGGCAGCACCTTTCCCATCACGCCGCTGTTCTGGGTGCCAAGAGAGGTAGAAACAGCGCCGGGATGAAGGCAGTTTACCGTAATAGGTTCATCGGCCAGTAGTTGAGCGAGATGACGCGTAAAGAGGATATTGGCCAGCTTGGAGCGACCATACTCGTGAAACGTGCTGTATTTTTTCTCCGCCTGCATGTCGTTGTAGCCCATATCCTTCACGAAAGCGTGGGCGCCGGATGATACGTTAACAATACGCGAAGACCGGCCACTCCGCAGCGCCGGTAGCAGCAGACCGGTTAACAAAAAAGGTGCAAAATGATTGACCGCCAGCGTCTCTTCGTAACCTTGCGCACTCTCTTTGCGGGACGTATTCACAATACCCGCATTATTTAACAGCACGTCCAGGGTTTCGTTGCGCAGCAAGAATGTCTTCGCCGCTTCACGCACACTGGCAAGATCCGCCATCTCCATGACGATACTAGAGACGTCTCCGCCATGCTCGCGGATCTCCCCTTCAAGTATCGCCGCCTTCTCCGGGTTGCGACAAAACAAGGTGAGTCGCGCACCACGACGAGCCAGCTCGATGCTAGCCGCTCGCCCAATGCCGGCCGTTGCCCCTGTTATAGCGATATGCTTTCCCTTCATAAAAACCTCAGTCATCCATCCAGTAATTTTTACCTATCCGAATCGCGTTAGCAGCGAAAGTCAGCATCGGCGGGCCGCTTATAACGGACTGCTCTGGCCAAACAGAACGCTAACAGAACGTCAGGAGCTTCGAATCTACTCCTGCATCACGCTGGCCAACCGATCCGGCTGACGCCACTTGCCACCGACCAGCCTGTAAAGATAGAGCATAGCCAGCACCAGCAACATGACAACAAATACCCACCAAGAGATTAACGGCCCATAACCGTAGACCACAATTACGAAATACTGGGCGATTAGCATTAGCCAGTGCACCGACGTGGAGGTAACCATTATCCAGCGGGTATCACCCGCGCCCCGCAGCACGCCACCTGAAATGAGTATCGTGGCATCTGCCAGCATATACGTTACCAGACCAATCATCATTTGGACCGCCATTATCCGAACATCGGCGAAGTTTTCCTCACCGGTATTGAATACTTCGACCAATTCAGCCCGAAAAAGAAGAAAGAGGATGGCCAAAATCCCCGAATAACTGAACGCAATGATGAACCCGGAGGAAATGATCTGAGTGGCTCGTTGCATATCTCCTGCTCCGACGAATCGACCGATCATGCTCATGACACCGATATTCAGGCCGATCATCGGAATGAAGGAAAGAAAATCCCAGTTGAAGACAATTGCCATCGCGGCACCCTCAACAATTCCATAGGACTGGAACAACAGTAAAAACATGTTGAACGTCGCAATGTTCATAAAAGACTCGAGGCCCGACGGCATACCCAGACGCAAGTAGCGCCGCATAATGCTCTTGTCCAGCACTAGAGAGTCATTCACCTTGAACTGGCAACGATGGTTTCTGGAGAGGTAAAACACCAAAAACACACCCGTACTAAACAGAGTAGCCACAATCGTTCCAAGGCCGGCACCCGCTATACCCATCTCTGGCATACCACATTTTCCAAATATCAACATCCAGGAAAGTGGAATATTGAGCACCGCCCCGAGGAGATCAGCCACCATGACCACGCGGGTTCGGCCTATTCCCGAAAAATAACTGGCCAAACATGCTTTGATCAGCGTAAAAACACTACCCCCCATCAATACCTGAAAGTAAAGAGACTCGAGAGGTACTTGCCGGGAATCATGCCCCATCAATTTAAAGGCGTCTGCACCGTACCAACCCATCAGCAAAAGCAGGGGCGTGCTACCCAATGCTATCAATACGCCTTGGGTAACCACGCGTGGACACTTGGCGTAGTCCCCCGTTCCGTAGTACTGGGCAACCAGCGCGTTGCCGTAAGTAATAAGTCCCATAAAGAGAGAAAAACAGACAAACGACGCTACGCCGCCGCCTAACGCAGCGGCGATATGGGCTGAATCTATGAATGACATGAACAGACGATCGGTAAATATCATCGCCGCAAATGCACCCTGCGACACTACCATCGGCAGTGAAAGCCTAAGTAACTCTCGCAGAGTTTTCAGTGAGATATTTTTCACGGTTTGCCTGTTATCCGGAGGATCAAGCCATCTAAATTTAGAGAACCAGCGCAGCTGCACCGCAAGCCGATCTGGAATGGCCACATTTTCCCGATTGCAGAGCAAAAATAAAAGTACTCACAGGCGTGGCACGCGTGGACAACCTACTGCACATACGACAAACAAACTCAGCTGAGAACTTTAAGACAGTGGCTCGAGCCGAAAAAGCCTGCCAATAGTCCGCTCAAGAACCACCCACGCAAACGCCGAAGCGCTGTAAAGATAATAGACCTGATGGAATAGTACGGCCCGCAAAGCAAAAAACAGACCGCCGCGCCGATTAAAAAAGAGGGTAATTTCCCAGTTGGCAAGCAACACCGACAAAATCGGCACAAGCAAGAGAGAAAAGCTGAGATAACCGAAGAACCAGCCAAGCAATGAAAGAAGCAATATTCCCGCCAAGATCGCCCTTATCTGCTCTGACATACCGACATTGAGATCATTGGGAATGCCATCACCAGCACTCATAATCAGACGGGACCAGGGAATGGCACGCCTGAATATCTCGGTATGAATGAGATTGACGAATCGCCAGATTTTTAAATGCGTGCACTGGACATCTCGCAGTAGCCGAATCCTGCCCCCCTCATTTATTAGCCGGTGCCCAAGCTCTATGTCTTCGATAGAGGGATACTTGTATCGCTCAACGTTAAATCCGCCTGTGCTGAGAAATGCCTCGCGCAAAATTGCGCCGCAACCGGACCAAAAGGTCTGAGCTTCCTCGTTTGCGCGGTGATGGTAGTAATGGTGTACAAGATTCTTGTAGCGGGAGAAAAAGTTCTGCGCAGGTGGATTGCTGTCATAGGAGCCAAACACGGCGACAACACCTGAATCCTCAAAACCTGTCAGCAGAGCGCGCGCCGCATCCGGATGCACGACCACATCCGCGTCTACGAACCACAAAACATTTCCTTCAGCGACCTCTGCCGCTTGGTTTCTCGCACCGCCAGGCCCGAGACGGCCACCGGAATACAATACTCTGGCACCTGCGTCTCGCGCCATAATGTCACTGCCGTCCGTTGATCCGTCATCGATTACAATGACCTCGAGAACTTCGCTACGTCGTTGCATATCAATTAGCGGTGGCAAGCTATCAGAAAGAAAGCCGGTGCCATTGAACACCGGCATAATAACGCTGATTGATAATGACTCTTCTACCACGCTAAAACTCTCCAAACCCGCTCCACTGTAAACGACCTGCACTGATCGAGATAGGACTTCATCATACTAACGTCTCTGATTTTCTCTCTCGCGCATGGCCTCTAGATGCTGTAACGTCACACGCGCCACACGCTCCCAGGTAAACTGCCCTGCCCGGTTCACTGCGGAATGTGCCAATTTTTCTCGCAGGCTTGTATTTTCTACCATCTCGATAAGAGCCTCACTTATGGACTCAGTATCAAATGGATCAAAGTATAAACCCGCATCTCCAACCACCTCAGGTAACGAGCCGCGATCGCTGGACAGGACGGGCGCGCCACACGCCATAGCTTCGACAGCAGGCAACCCAAACCCTTCTGAGTATGATGGCATAGCAGCGGCCAGTGCACTATTGTAGATTGCAACGAGATCCTCGTCCGGCACATAGCCACTGAAATGAACCCTCTCCCGCAACATTGAGCTGCACTGCACCCTATCGTACAAGCTTTCATGATTAGAGAAAAATCCAGCTCCCGTGAAGTCACCCACCAGAGCGCAGTGCAGGTCCTGTACCCGGCCTTTTGAAAGGGCCCGCTCAAAACCATCCAGTAAACCATGAAGATTCTTATGCGGTGCGAGACCCCCTACAAAAACGATGAAAGGGACATCTAGCGGCAGCTTTGCACGCACCTTTGCAGCCTCTATCAGTCTTTTGTCCCCTATCACATGGAACTGCGGATTCGGCGCGCAACTAGTCACGTCGATGGCATCAGAATCGACTCCGATGTATTCGATAATTTCTTCTTTTGCAGCATTTGATATGGTCAAGATGCGGTCACTAGCCCAAATCGCCCCTTTTATCTTCAAAGTCCAGAGAAGACGACTGCGCCAACCGGGGAAAATCAACTCTGGATAATGCTCAGCAATGGCATCCATCACGGTGAGCATTGTGGGAAAGCGGCGTGAGACTGGATACCATGAATAAACCGCAGGAAAGAAGAAAACATCCAGTGTGTGACGAGATACGGCTCGAGACATCCGCAGCATATCGATAGGCGAACGATTGCTGTCTGCGACAGCTGCCTCTGTCGTTGGCCGCGACGTCCTGACTTGCACGACCTCCACATTAGGGATGCCCTCCAATTCCATCAATGGCTGGTCGGTGAAGAGGTAGTAGTAATGAGGGGAATCAAGCTGAAAAAGAGCTGTGAGAGTGTCACGAGTAAATCGGCCAAACCCGCGATTATTGCGCCAGCAGGTAGCGTCAAT
>CAJQQW010000058.1 GCA_905480565.1 uncultured Halioglobus sp.
CTCATAATTGCTATTGATGCGGGACACGGGGGAGAGGATCCGGGCGCGATCGGCCCCTCCCGGGTTCGCGAGAAGGACATTGTGCTGGCTATCTCCCGGGAATTATTCGCCCTGCTGGAAGCGGACAAGGGTTTTCGCCCTACACTCGTTCGCAGCGGCGATTATTACGTCAGTCTCAAGGGGCGCAGGGAGCTCGCGCGCAAGCGCCAGGCAGACCTATTCGTTTCCATCCATGCTGACGCGTTCCGGCGGCCCTCGGCCCACGGTGCCTCTGTTTATGCTCTGTCCACGACTGGTGCAACCAGTACCGCCGCCCGGTACCTGGCGCAGCGGGAGAATGCGGCCGATCTGGTCGGGGGGGTCAGCCTGTCAGACAAAGACGATGTGCTGGCGGGCGTGCTGGCGGACCTGTCCATGACGTCGACACTGGATACCAGCCTCAACCTGGGCGATCGCGTGCTGCAGAGCATGAACAGCGTTGCTCGATTGCACAAAAAAAAGGTAGAGCAGGCCGGATTTGCTGTGCTCAAGTCGGCAGACATACCCTCTATCCTCGTGGAGACGGGTTTTATCTCCAACCCCGACGAATCACGTAAACTGGCAAGCCGCAGCTACCAAAGGAAAATGGCCTCGGCGATTCACAGGGGAATCAAGAGCTGGTTTCTCGCCCATCCCCCGCCAGGAACATTGATTGCCTGGCAGAAACAGCAAGGCGGCCAGGAGTACATTATCACGAGGGGTGATACACTCTCCGGCATCGCGAGCCGCTTTCGTGTGCCCCTGACTGACCTGATGAGTTATAACGATATCAGTAGTAGCAAGATAAGGGTGGGGCAAAAGCTCACCATACCCAAGAGTTGACCCCAAGTTACATGTCTCGAATCCGTTTGCTCAGTTCCAGGCTGGCCAACCAGATCGCTGCCGGCGAGGTGGTAGAGCGCCCGGCGTCCGTGGCCAAGGAGTTGCTGGAGAATAGTCTGGACGCGGGAGCGAGCAGAGTGGAGGTGGAGGTGGAGTCTGGCGGTGCCCGCCTGATACGTATCCGCGATGACGGCATCGGCATACCTTCCGCCGACATGACTCTGGCGCTGGCTCGGCACGCCACTAGCAAGATCACCTCCCTGGAGGACTTGGAGGAGGTTGGCAGCCTGGGCTTTCGTGGCGAAGCACTGGCCAGTATCGGCTCGGTGTCGCGACTGGTGCTGACCAGCAATAACGCCGAGGAAGGCAGTGAGGGCTGTAGTGCCGTCTGTGAAGGGCGAGAGATGGAGGTGCAGATCAAGCCCGCGGCGCACCCTCGGGGCACGACCGTAGAGGTGCGAGACCTGTTTTTCAATACGCCTGCGCGGCGCAAATTCCTGCGCACTGAAAAGACCGAGTTCGGGCACCTGGAAGAGGTGCTCAAGCGTCTCGCCCTCTCCCGCTTCGACGTGGCCTTCAACTTGCGACATAACGGCAAGGCAGTGCACAGCCTGAAAGCGGCGACGACCCTCGCGGAGCAGGGGCGTCGTGTCGCCTCGGTGTGCGGTCCTGCCTTCATGGAGCAGGCGGTGGTTATCGAATCGGATGCCTCTCCCTATCGCCTCACGGGCTGGGTCGGGTTGCCTACGTTCTCCCGCAGCCAGGCGGACCTGCAGTATTTCTTCGTGAACGGGCGCATTGTGCGTGACAAGTTGGTGGCTCATGCGATTAAACAGGCCTACAGGGATGTGCTTTACCACGGTCGCCATCCTGCGTTCGTGCTCTACCTCGAACTCGACCCCGCCCTCGTGGACGTGAACGTTCACCCGACAAAGCATGAGGTGCGCTTTCGCGACGGCCGCGCAGTTCATAATTTCCTGTTTTCTACACTGCATCGCGCTCTGGCGGACCTGCGACCGGGCGCTGAACCGGGTCTGGCCGACGGCACTGCTCGCCCGTCAGTGGCGGTTGACGGCATGGCTGTCGATACCGCCACGGGGGAGATGCGCGCTCAGGGCGCGCTGTCCTGGGATGTATCGCGGGCGGGTAACGCGATGTCGGGCGGACGCGCCCCTCTGGCTGTGGGCCCGGCGCGAGTGACTGAGCAGTTGCAGGGCTATGCCAAGCTTTACGGTTCAAACTCCCCGATCCCGGAGACGCCCGCTGACATACCGCCGCTGGGCTATGCGCTGGCGCAGTTGAAGGGTATTTATATCCTCTCGGAAAATGCCTTTGGACTCGTGCTGGTAGACATGCACGCGGCCCACGAGCGCATTACCTACGAGGGTCTTAAAACGTCCCGCGCTGCCGAGGGTGTCAGGAGCCAGCCCCTGCTGGTGCCGCAGTCCGTCGCCGTCAGCCAGCGGGAAGTCAGTGTGGCCGAGACGCATGCAGAGCTGTTTCGCAACCTGGGTATGGCCGTCGAGACGGGTGGAGAGGAAAGCCTGGTGATTCGCTCGGTGCCCGCGCTGCTCAGGGATTCTGACCTGGAGATGTTATTGCGCGATGTGCTGGCCGACCTCGTGGAATACGGCAGCTCAGAGCGTATCGAGGCGCACATGGATGAGATTCTGTCGACGATGGCCTGTCATGGCTCTGTGCGGGCTAACCGGCGATTAACTGTGCCGGAGATGAACGCGTTGTTGCGTGACATGGAGGAAACCGAGCGTTCCGGGCAGTGTAATCATGGGCGACCGACCTGGGTTCAGCTGGGCCTCGAGGAACTGGATAAGCTGTTCCTGCGTGGTCGCTGAGGTACGTATGACGCCCGCCAAGCCCGCATTGGTCTGCTTGATGGGCCCCACCGCCTCCGGTAAGACAGAGTTGGCGATCGCACTTGCGGCTGAGCTGGATTGTGAGTTGGTGAGTGTTGACTCCGCGCTGGTCTATCGCGGTTTGGATATAGGCAGCGCTAAACCTGATTATCCGCATCATCTGGTGGATATCTGTGATCCCACTGAGGTCTATTCAGCGGCCCGGTTTTGCGAGGATGCAAGAATCCGGGTGGCCGAGATCGTTGCCCGCGGCCGCACCCCCCTGCTGGTAGGGGGCACAATGCTGTATTTCAGGGCTTTTTTGGAGGGTCTCGCCGATATGCCCGAGGCGGACCCGGTGATTCGCGCACAAATCGAGCGGGAGGCCGCGGCACAGGGCTGGCCGCATATGCACCAGCAGCTTGCGGCGGTAGATCCGGAAGCGGCGGCGCGTATTCACCCGCGGCATTCGCAGCGTCTGGGTCGAGCGCTGGAGGTTTATCGGGCGACAGGTACTACTTTGTCGGCTTTCCATGCCCGAGGCAACCAGGAAGACGGGGCAGCCATCCGTGATCTTTACCGGGTAATCCAGTTGGCGATCTGCCCGGCGGACCGAGCGCAACTGCACCGGCTTATCGAACAGCGTTTTAGACTTATGCTGGACGCGGGGCTGTTGCAGGAGGTGCGTCAACTCTACGCGAGGGGTGACTTGCATCCAGACTTGCCCGCCGTCAGGGCGGTGGGTTATCGACAGATCTGGCAGTATCTCGATGGGCTCTGCACACTCGAAGAAGCTCGTGACAGGGCAATCGCAGCGACACGGCAGCTGGCTAAAAGGCAATTGACGTGGCTCAGGAAATGGCCGGAAATTGAGTGGATATTTACCGATCATGCTGGTAATGTCGGGAAAAGTGACCAATTTTCATCCGACAATGCAGGGGCGTCGAGCACCCCGCTGGCGCATGCATTGCAGGCCATTGGCGATGTTCGAGCATAACTCGGACTCGCCCACTATCAGATTGTTGTAAATACATTATAATGGACGGCCCGAAGCTCGGGCTCGAACCACTTCTGTTTGTCGCAGGATGTGGTAAGACATTATTTTATAACGCTTTTTGGCTCGATTTTGAGCCTTGTTAAATTAGGAGATTGTTATGTCAAAAGGGCATACGCTACAAGACCCTTACCTCAACATCCTGCGCAAGGAAAGAGTGCCGGTTTCCATTTATCTGGTGAATGGCATCAAGCTGCAGGGTCAAATCGAGTCCTTCGACCAGTTCGTTGTGCTTCTCAAGAATACCGTCAGCCAGATGGTCTACAAGCACGCTATATCAACGGTGGTGCCGTCGCGGGTAGTGCGCGTGCCGCTGCAGAATGCGCCGGATGATGAAGAGACAAGCAGCTAGCTGCGGCGGGTCGGTGGGCCCTCAAGAGGGTCTCGCGGCCATCCGACTTGCTCTGGCGAGGTAGCATTGTTTTTTGAGCGTCCCAGTTCGGGTGAAAGAGCGATACTCGTTCATTTAAACCTCGATAGTGAGTCCCAGCGGGAAGACCCGCGTGAATTCGAGGAACTCGTGATCTCAGCGGGTGGAGACCCCGCAGCCTATATCATGGGTTCGCGCAGTGCCCCGGATCCACGTACGTTTGTGGGGTCGGGTAAGCTCGATGAGATTGCGCGGGAAGTTGATGCACACGGTGCTGAAATCGTCATGTTCAATCATGCGCTGAGTCCCAGCCAGGAGAGAAACCTGGAGACCGAACTCAAGTGCCGTGTACTCGACCGTACGGGCTTGATACTCGATATTTTTGCCCAGCGCGCTCGAACGCATGAGGGCAAGCTTCAGGTGGAGCTGGCGCAGCTCCAGCATATGACAACACGCTTGGTGCGAGGCTGGACACACCTGGAGCGACAAAAAGGCGGGATCGGGCTCAGGGGTCCCGGGGAAACGCAGTTGGAAACGGATCGTCGCCTGCTGCGCGCGCGCATTCGCACTATTTCGGCGCGGCTGGAAAAAGTGCGCAAGCAGCGGAATCAGGGGCGGCGCTCCCGTATCCGGGCGGAAATTCCAACGGTGTCGCTGGTCGGTTATACCAACGCGGGTAAATCAACACTGTTCAATCGCGTGACGGCATCGAGTGTGTATGTAGCGGATCAGCTGTTTGCGACCCTTGATCCTACGTTGCGACGGGTATCTGTGGAGAGTGTCGGTCCGGTAGTATTGGCTGATACCGTAGGCTTTATCGCCCATCTGCCCCACAATCTGGTCGAGGCGTTCAAGGCGACTCTGGAGGAAACCCTGAGTGCCCAGATACTGATCCATGTGGTCGATGCCTCCGACTCGGAAAAAGAGCGAAATATGGGCGAGGTACAGGACGTACTCGCGGAGATTGGCGCGCAGGATATTCCGCAGCTACAGGTGTTCAACAAACTGGATTTGCTGCAGCAGCCACCGCGCCTCGATCGTGATGCTGATGGTCGACCACTGCGGGTCTGGCTGAGTGCAGCTACGGGCGAGGGCGTTGAACTTCTGCTGCAGGCGATTGCCGAACTGGTAGGTCGCGATATGGTGTCGGAGGATGTCTCCCTCGAACCATGTCAGGGGGATTTGCGCTCGGCATTTTATAGCCTTGGAGCGGTGCTGACGGAGCAGTACGGTGAGGATGGAGTCGCCCACCTCAGCGTGCGACTGCCGCGTGCGGACTGGAACCGCCTGATGAAAAAAGGCCCGGAGCCCATTTATTAATGCGTCCTTGTACCGCCCGATAGCGGTTTGGACGCGAAAAGTTTGTTAAACTGTACGTCTCAACGAATTAGGAGTTAGATATGTCCTGGAATGAACCGGGCGGTGGTGGAAACAAGCCCAAGGATCCTTGGGGTGGCGGCGACAATAATGGCCCGCCCGATCTGGACGAGGCATTGAAGAAACTGCAGGAGCGCCTCGGAGGCCTGTTTGGCGGCGGTGGCTCATCGTCCGGGGGCGGCTCTGGACCTGCTTTTTCGGGCGCTGCCATTGGTATTTTGTTACTGGTTGTGGTCGTGATATGGGCCGCAATGGGTTTATACCAGGTCGACCAGCAGGAGCGCGGTGTCGTCCTGCGTTTTGGTAAGTACTATGAATTGGTCGGTCCAGGTCTTCACTGGAACCCACCGTTGATCGACGATGTCACCCTGCTGAATGTCACAAAGGTACGTTCGGTCAGTTTCAGGGAAATTATGCTGACCCAGGACGAGAACATCGTTGAGGTTGCAATGTCTGCACAGTATGTCATCAATGACCCTGTGAAGTTTGTCCTGAAAGTGCGTGATCCGGAGCGCTCCCTGAGCCACGCTGCCCAGAGTGCTCTGCGTCATGTCGTAGGCGGTATCAGCATGGACATGGTGCTGACTGAAGGCCGTGTGCAGATTGCTATCGATGTTGAGGACAGGCTTCAGGAGTATCTTGACCTCTATGAGACCGGTATTTTTGTAGAGAAGGTCACGGTAGACGAGGGTAAGCCTCCCACACAGGTGCAGGCCGCATTCGATGATGTGATCAAGGCGAGGGAAGACGAGGAGCGGGTGAAGAACGAGGCTCAGGCTTATGCGAACGGGGTGGTCCCGGAAGCGCGCGGTGCGGCTCAGCGCCAGATTGAGGAAGCGAACGGATACAAGGAGCAGGTGATTGCTAATGCTCAGGGTGAGGCGGAGCGCTTCACGCGGCTGTTGCAGGAGTACGAGAAAGCTCCTCAAGTAACCAGGGAGCGTTTGTATCTCGACGCTATACAGACGGTGTACGCCCAGTCGAGCAAGGTTATGGTAGATGTCGAGGGGGGTAATAATGTTATGTACCTCCCGCTGGACAAGCTGGCGGCGCAGAGCCCGCGACTCAGCGGCGGTGATGGCCAGCTCAAGGTAGACAGCACCAATATTCGCGAGTTGACCAACGCGGTCACAGAACAATTACGCCGCGATGCCGCGGTAAGTGAACGCCGCAGGGGAGGGCGTTGAATATGTC
>CAJQQW010000059.1 GCA_905480565.1 uncultured Halioglobus sp.
GCCGAGTAGTATGTCCTTGGCGCGGTTAATCTGTGCTGCGAGGTAGTCATTGCCTCCCCGGTCCGGGTGCAATTTCTGGATCAACTTGCGGTGTGCATCGACGATTTCCGACTCGCCGGCATCATCCTCCAACCCCAGAACGGCGAGCGCTTCCTTGCGGTCCATGGGTTGCGCGGAAGGGTTTTGTCCACCAGGCGGGTTATCAAAGGGCGCCTCGCCTGGAAATTTCTGCTCGAGATAGCTACACAAAAGGCGCGCTGAATCTGCATCTTCCGCCTGACAGTAGCGATAGAATTCTTCTAGCTGCTCGCGGTTCATTTCCGCGAGTCGCCAGTCCTTGAATGCGCCCTGCAGTATCTCCCCCTGCAGCTCTCCGCTATCGTGATCAAGGTGCATGCGCAACAGCGGCGTTTCCACGGTTGAACTTTGACCAGCGCCGAGGGCCCCCTTACCCCTGAGGCCCGCCAGCATGGGGAAAAAACGCATCAGCAGTGGCAGCGCCTGGCGGGCGGTTACGAGCAGGGCGGTGATAGCAGCCCCGACCCAGTGCAGACGCCCGGTCAAGGCAAGGATCGCTGTAGCGAAAAGGGCGACCCCGAGGAAAAGTTTGAAATACTCGCTCCTGCGCTTGTGCGGAGGTAGGGCTTGCACCCGGCGGACCAGCAGGTAGATAACGGCGACTGCCGCCAGTAGCAGTATCAATCGGGGCACAGCATTTCTCAGTGGTTCAGTTGGCGAAGGAGTAGTTTAGCACTGTCACCCTCAAGCGTTTCAAGTGCAGTGCGACCGCCCCTGGCATAGCTTGCGACCGCACCGAGCAGCCCAGCCAGTATTTCTGCACTGTGTGCGTCGAACCGTCCCCAGGCGCCGCCACTGAGTCGTGCCATGCTTTGCAGGCACTGTTCGACCGCGGCGTCATGACCTTCCTGAAACAGGAACAGGGGAAGTTTTAACAGTCCACACTGGCCTGCGAGTTCGCACAATGTGTCTGGATTTTCCTCCAGTGCGTCACCGATAAACGCCAGAGCCTGAACAGGCATGCGGTTATGCTCCCCGAGAGCATGGCGCAGAAGCCTGGCGATCTGCGTATGCCCACCTTCGCACTGTACCGTGCCCATGAGACGCGCCAGTGCATTGCTATCCGTTAACCAACGGCTGGCCTGAAGCTCTCCGAAACCTCGATAGTAGCAAAGCTGCACGGCGAGAGAGTTGATTTTGCCACTGGCTCGGAACATCGATTGCTGCAGATGACTGGCGCGGTCCCAGGTGGGCTGCCGCGAGGCGGTAGCGTCGATGGCGAAAATGAGCCGGGGCTGCCGTTCCACGAATTCAGTGATGTCTCTGCTTTTTTTCAGGAACTGTGCGATGTCTCCTGAGGTCGACCGGCGAGCAGGTGGTTTAGCCATACAGGGGTCAGTTCGCTAGGGTTTCAGGCCGTTGAGTGGTCGTCGATTTTGCTGATTTTCTGCAAGTCATTGAGGTCGTGACACCGCTCGCGTAGTTCTGTAATTATCTCTGACAGCTCGTCCAGGCTCAATTGTTCTGCCGCAGGGGTTTCAGCCAGCTGCCAGAGCTTGCGGCTGGAGAGTTCCTTGGGGTTGATCCGGGTTATATTCATGGTCGTTTCTCGAACGTTTTCTCTCTCTCGGGATTATACTCCAGATGGGAGCAGGATACGCCCCGTTCATGCTAATTCTCTGTCAGCACCGTTTTCGTGCTAGTCAGCTCTCCTTGCTGGCAAAGGGGAAGGGTGCCTCGCCCGCAAACACCGGGCCGTTGAGCTCTGGGGCATCGTCGTCTGTCCAGGCGAGCAGTTTAAAGCTGGCCGTATAACGAATAGCGGGGGGGGTCTCGAAGTCTCTCGTGCAGTCTTCCAGCGCCTTGTAGACTACCTGAACGGTTTTAGCATCCATACGCGCCAGCCCGTAGCCGTTGGTGGTGGTGTCCATGTACTGCAGACCTTTGTTGGCTGGGTTTGGACCCAGCCAGCGCGCCAGCGGGTAAGAGCCGCTGCGGCCGTATGTCATACCGGCCAGAACGCCATGCAACATGGTGATGTGCCAGACCGGATCCAACTTCTCTCCGTCTTCACGGTAAACCAGGCGAGAGAATTCCCCATGGTCATCGCGGGCGAATTCGACAATATCGCCGAAAACCGGTGACGAGGAGATCCCTCCGATGGTGAAATCAACCGCGACGGCGGGTGCGTTGGGCTCGCTGGCCGAGCGGTTTATAGTGCCAGCGGCATGCAGATGGTGATCGCCAGAAAATGAAACGATTCCGGTAATCCCCCGCGCCTCAACCTGATCCATCAGGATCATTTGCTCGTGGGGATATCCTGCCCATCCATCGATGTTGTAAATAATGTCCTCATAATCCAGAAAGGGCAGTGAAGAGGTATCCAGTCGCATCGGAATCAGGGGCATGGCGTTGCCCCACAGCTTCCATGTGGCCCTCGATCCGGCTAGCGTGTCCAGCAGCCACTCTCGCTGCTGCCTACCCAGCATACTGCCCGGAGCGCGCTCGCGAGCGATATTGGCTGTGTTTCCGTCGCCATAGGGCAGAGTCGCGGGGGGATTACCGCCGTTGTAGGCGGCGCCTTCATCGGCAATGGCAACCAGCTTTACCGTGTCCATAGGTAGCCCAAGGGACTGGCTGAGCCCCGCAGGGAGGCATGCGGGGCTGCGGTAGCTGCGGCCGTCGGTCAGCAGGATGTCCACGTGTTTGCCCCAGTTAATCTTTCGATAAATACACAGACTGTCGACCGCAGCCTCATTGCGCTGACTGTCGTCACCCGTGCTCACGTTTTCTGGTATGAAATCGTGAGCAGGCTGTCCCTTTAGCTGTGAGAGCACTGTGGGTATGTACTCGAACCAGGCCTGATTGGCGTCCTGTTTACGCCGGGGTTCGAGTAGGGCCTTATCCGCATAGGTTGAGTAGGCCTGAAAGGCGTTGTTGGCAAACTTGTGGTCGTCCCACGTGCAGATAAACGGCCAGTTGGCGCGCGCATCCTGTAGGTGTGGATCGTCGAGATAGGTGCGGTAAAGGTGGCGGTAATCCGCGAGCGATATGGCATAGCGATTTTCATCCGTGGTAACCCCGTCGGGGAACGGGGGCAGAGTGCGCGACTGCGGGCTGCCGTCGATGCGAGTGTGCCAGCAGCGTTCGTAGATAAAATCGCCAAGGTGTAATATGAACTGCAGACGTTGCTCCTCGGGTAGAGCTCGATCGTCCTCCAGCATGCGCGCCCATCCGCCGTAAAAGGCCTGTTCAAAATTTTGGCAGCTGGTGAAGGCAAAGTTGACCGGAGTGGCGTCATTGGCGTCGGGTGCTGTGCGTGTCCGCCCGATGCGGGAGGCGCTGCCCTCAGCCCCGAGAAAGCGGTAGTAGTAGTGTTTCCCCGGGGAGAGACCATCTACGTAGGCTCGCACAGTGAAGTCGGTCTCGGGTTTTGCCTGCAGCACCTCCTCCATCAGGGGCGCCTTGGTGAATGTTTTATCGGTGCTGAGCTGCAGCAACAGGTTTACCGGCGAGCCAGTGTCACCTTGCGGCTGCGCCCTTGTCCACAGCATGATACCGTCCGGTTGTGGGTCGCCGGAGGCGACCCCCTGGGGAAACGCCAGCCGATCTAGGTTAGCTCCCGCAGTGGAATGGTTCGAAGCCCGTGTGCCCACGGATAAAAAAAACGTGCTGCTGGCGAGCAGCTTCAGCATGTGTCGGCGGTTCAGTGTCATGGCCTATTACAATTATTCGGTGATGGAGGCTTACTGTAGCGAATTTATCGCTATACTGGGAACCTATGAACCTCTTTGATTTACGAAAAAAACACGCTATGCCCACGCCCGATAAGGCCCTGCCCGGCAGGTCCGAGTCGATGCCTGTGCCGGAAGCTCACTTTGTAAATGGAAATCCGCTGTGCGGCCCCTTTCCTGCCCATCTGGAGCAGGCCATATTCGGCATGGGTTGCTTCTGGGGAGTAGAGCGCAAATTCTGGCAAGTGGAAGGTGTCTTCACCACGGCCGCCGGCTACGCTGCTGGTTTCACGCCCAACCCGTCCTATCAGGAGGTTTGTGGCGGGCAGACAGGCCACAACGAGGTGATATTGGTGGTGTTCGATCCCGCGAAGGTGGGTTATGAGGAGCTGCTGAAACTGTTCTGGGAGGGCCACGACCCCACGCAGGGTATGCGCCAAGGCAACGATATGGGCACGCAGTATCGCTCGGGTATTTATACCTCTGACGAAACGCAGATGTCAGCGGCAATGGTATCCAGAGACGCCTATCAGTTGCTGTTGCAAGAGGCAGGCTTTGGGTCGATTACGACTGAGATTATTCCAGCCGCCGAGTTTTACTATGCGGAAGACTATCATCAGCAGTATCTGGCAAAAAACCCAGGAGGGTATTGTGGCCTCGGTGGTACAGGGGTGAGCTGTCCAGCTACTCACGGAGCGTAAAGCATGACAGGTCGGTGAGTGGATGAGAGACGCGGCTGGTTGTCTGTGGTGAGCTAAAAAAAGGCCGGGCTGACATTGTCAGACCGGCCTTTTTCATGTTGTCAGCTTACCAGGTATAGGCAGCTTCAATACCGTAAGTGCGCGGCGTGTTATAAATGGTGCCCGCCGTTTCGGTCACGTCAACCAAAGGTGTGCCTCCCTCTACATAGCGGTCATCAGTGAGATTGTTACCATAGGCGGTTACTCGCCAGTTCATCTCAGGTGATGTCCAGGTCAAACGAGCGGTGACGTCTTCCTGGTTAACCTTGTAAATGCCCGACTGACAGCTGGACACGTCGAAGCAGTTGTCAAGGTTCGTGCGATATGACCACGACACCATAGGCACTACGTCGCCATACTCAGTTGCGAAAGTGTACTGCACTGCAAGAAAATAAATACTGTCAGGTAGTCGGGGCAGATCCTCATCCGAGCGATCAACCGGGCAGCTGTTCACAGTGCTCAGGCCGACCGGTATATTGGTGCAGCCCTCCGGGATCGGCGCGCCATCTACAGCGGCAAAGATACGTTCGTCCTCATACTTATCGATATCGCTGTCGTTAAATGTGACGTTTGCCGTAATCTGTAAGTTCTCCACCGGAAGCACAACAGCTTCGAACTCAACGCCTGCAATCCAGGATGATTCTGCATTGATAAGCGCTCCAGCAATGCGACCTGTTTCCGGATTAATCCTCACGGTGGTCAACTGACGATCCTCGTAGTCGTTATAGAACAGGGCAGAGTTCAAGCGCAGTTTGTTGTCCCATGCTTCCATTTTAAAGCCGATTTCATAGTTCCAGACTTCCTCCGGATCGTAGTTTTCTATCAGGTTGGTGGCAACGCTGGTTGTATCTGTGATGCCGCCTGAGAGATAGCCGTTAGCAATGGTGAAGTACAATGTTCCGGAATCCATGAATCCGATGGCGTCAAAATTGCGCTGGATGCTTGCCATAGGGGTGACCTTGGAATCATCGTATTTCTGAGTCTGATTGCCCAGCGGGTCTGGCTGGCCATCAGGTAACGTAGCGTAGGCAAAACCGTGATCAGGGTTGAAGCTATCCGGGCCGCTGGGGAATTCAAAAAAGGTTTCATTGATTGCAGACACGCTGGCATCCCCTGTCGTAGCCAGCGTAGACACGTCGACAGGTCGAAATCTGCGCGTGAGTTTTTTCTCCTCCCAGGTGTATCTCGCACCCAGCGTCAAGCGCCAGTACTCATTAAAATTCCAGTCTGCCTGGCTGTAGAAAGACAGCGACGAATTCTTGGTCAAAAGCTCTGTCGTGGCGTTCTGGTAGAAAGCCAGGTTCGGACTGCCGAGTGACCCAAAAAATGGACCCGATGGAGAGGCAGCTGTGCCTTTATCCGTTTCTTCATGGAACCCGAAGGTGCCCACCACGTAGTCCAGTTTGTCCTCAAAGGCAGTACCTGCAAACTGGAATTCCTGACTGTAGCTATCAGTATTGCGTTTTTCGGTGCTGTTCCACTTGAAGTTGGTCCTTCCCAGCAGCGCTATGCTGATTGCATCGAGTTCATTGACTTCTCCACCCTCAGTATTGCGCGCGGATGAGATGCTTTTAAAGGTGCCGTAGTCACCGACCTCCCAATCTACGGTGAGTGCCAGCGTGTTGACCTCGGCCTGATACTTGTTGGGTGTCAGATTGGTCATGATCTTGTCTTTTCCAAGACGCTCGTTATCCCGACACCAGTCCTTGATGGTCTGGCCGGTCGATGGCTCGATAATGAAAGGATCCTGCAGAGCAGCCTGCCAGCCGGCACCTTCAATGCCTTCTACCACTTGACAGTTTTGCCCGCGAGCTTTCTGGTCGGTTTTGGCATAGTTGTAATTCAGGTCTAGAAGCAGAGTGTCGCTGGCTACCCAGCGCAATTGGGCCTGGCCACCGTAGCGCTCAACATTATTGTACTCCTCTCCATCGGTAAAGCCGGGGTAGTTGCCGACGGCCTGTGCGGGCAAGCCATCGGGAATCTCGCTTTTGACATAACCGTCGCGGTTGGTGCTAAAAACTGAAAAGCGTGACATCAGAGTGTCGCCGATAATGGGAATGTTGATGGTGCCCTTGCCATCCATTTGATTGTAGTTGCCCACCCGGCCTTCTACGTGCCCGCCAAATTCCTCGTTTGGTTTGTTGGTGGCATAGAGGATGGCGCCGCCGGTGGTGTTTTTGCCAAACAGGGTGCCCTGAGGTCCGCGCAATACCTGAATAGATTGAATGTCGACATTGTCCAGTATCGCACCATCCGCGCGGGGGACATACACACCGTCAACGTAGATGCCGACGCCGGAATCGAAGTTGACGCCCGTATTGCGCGCACCAACGCCACGAATAAACACGTTCCCTGCGCCGGTGGTGCCATTACCGGCATACATATCGACGTTGGGGACGACCCGGGTCAGGTCAGCAATATTGTTTAATCCCAGTTCCTCGAGAGTTTGATTGCTGAATGCAGATATCGCCACGGGTGTCTCCTGCAGCGACTCCTCACGTTTTCGTGCGGTGACAACAACTTCTTCCAGGACCGACTGGCCTAGTGCAATGCCGGGGGCAAAACCTGCCGTGCCTGCTGCGATTATGGCCGACAGTTGGAATGCGATAGTGGTGTTTTTTATGGACATTTTGTACCTCTCAAGACTCAGCGTGATTGGACCAGGGGTGTCCTGCTCGCTGCAATCACCGTGTAGAGCTCATTATTCTATTTTGAGCGTGCTCCGACATCGGATCATCACTTAAGGAAAAACTAGCACCATGCGCTATCGAAAGCTATACCCAACCCGGGTTTCTTCCTGTACCCGTGATAAAAGAAACCCGGGGTTTAGATTTTTGCATTGGCTATCTTACAGTCGCCTGCAGACGATTCCAGACCGCCGCTGCTAATTTAAAATAGCCTGCCAATCAGGTAGTTGATGGCATTCTCCACGCGCAAGATGCGAGGACCCAAAGAAACTACTTCGCAGCCCGCATTGCTCAAACTGGTCACTTCGTAGGGAATAAAGCCGCCCTCTGGGCCAACGATCAGTGTGGTCTGTTTTTCGATATGTCTGGGGCAGGGGGGGCTATTGCCTGGATGTGCCAGTAACGCCCTGTCGCCACTTATCAGGAAGGGCAGGGTATCCTCGACAAAGGGTTTAAAACGCGGATGGCAATGCACCAGAGGCAGTATGGTGTCGCGAGATTGTTCCAGTCCCTGCAGTAGCAGCTCCCGCATGGCCCCATCCTCCAGTACCGGGCTTTGCCAATAGCTCTTTTCTACGCGGTAGCTGTTTATCAGATGCAATTCGGCTACTCCGATCTCGGCTACAGTGCGCAGGATGCGGCGCAACATTTTGGGTCGGGGAAGGGCGACAATAAGACGCAGGGGCAATTTTTCTGGTGGGGAGTGTTGCAGTGAGATGGTCAGAGTCGCGCGGTCTGCAGTAATGTTCAAGAGGGTCCCCTCACCGGTCAAACCGCCGATCTCGCCCACGCGTAGCGTGTCGCCGGCATTGGCACGGTGCACTTTTTGAAGATGTTCCAGACGACGGCCTTGAACTGCGATTTTGTTCGCCTCCAGTCGGTCATCGTTGCAGAACAGGAGTAAGTTCAAGCTGCCCTCAGCCCACCCACAGATCATATTCATCGGTGGCGGTAACTTCGGCTTCTACAAGATCTCCCGGAGAGAGCCCAGTGACCCCCGGTAGATATACGTTACCATCAATCTCCGGCGCATCGGCGCTGGAGCGGCCCACTGCGCCCGAGGCATCGGTCTCATCAATTAAAATTTCAATGATTTTCCAACCTTGCTCTGCAATTTGGCAGCGCTGATCTGCTGCTGCAGTGCCATAAAACGGTCCCAGCGCTCCTGCTTGATTTCTTCAGCGACATGGTCAGCAAGTAGATTGGCCTGCGCTCCCTTCACAGGCGAATAACGGAAACAGCCAACCCGATCCAGTTGTGCTGCGCGCACAAAATCCAACAATATTTCAAAATCATCTTCTGTCTCACCGGGAAAGCCAACGATAAAGGTGCTGCGCAACGTGATGTCCGGACAAATGTCGCGCCAGGTCATAATGCGTTTAAGCACTTTTTCTGCCGCGGCGGGCCTTTGCATCTGCTTGAGGATAGCGGGGCTGCCGTGCTGTAAGGGCACGTCGAGGTAGGGGAGTATTTTGCCCTCGGCCATAAGCGGTATGAGCTTGTCCACATGCGGATAAGGGTAGACATAGTGCAGGCGAACCCATACACCCAGCTCTCCCAGCACTTCGCACAGTTCCTGCATGCGGGTTTTGAGCGGACGGCCATTCCAGAATCCTGTGCGGTATTTGGTATCGACACCATAGGCACTGGTGTCCTGAGAAATCACTAACAGTTCACGCACGCCTGCGCGAACGAGGCGTTCAGCTTCCTCCATAATATCTCCGATGGGTCTGCTCACCAGATCGCCACGCATATCGGGAATGATGCAGAAGCTGCAGCGATGATTGCAACCCTCGGAGATTTTTAAATAGGCGTAGTGTCGAGGGGTCAGCTTGATACCCTGTGGGGGTACGAGATCGACAAAGGGTTTGTAGTCTTGGCTTTGAGGCGCCCATTGGTGAACTGCGCCCACCACTTCCTCATAAGCCGCTGGGCCAGATACGTTGAGTACCTTGGGGTGCATATTTTTTATGGTGTTCGCATCGTCGCCTTTGCCCATGCACCCCGTGACAATGACTCGCCCATTCTCACTAATGGCCTCCCCGATGGCCTCCAGTGATTCCTGTTTGGCACTGTCGATAAAGCCACAGGTATTGACCACTACTACATCGGCGTTTTCATAGGTAGGTACGATATCGTAGCCGTCGGTCTTGAGTTGCGTGAGAATACGCTCCGAGTCAACCAGGGCTTTGGGGCAACCCAGGCTGACGAAGCCGACACGTTTTTGTTTGGTTTTATTCATAATGAGCCCAGTGACGGTTCGGGTTGAGTCTTTTCCCCATTGCTCAGCGCGGTGCCTTGCTAATGTTGCACACGCACTGAAGGGCGGGGATGATACCCGATGCGGCATTGATAATCTGTGTCAAAAATCAAAAACGTAGATGACGGGGTTGTCGCGAGGCCGAACTTGTCATTCGTTTTTTGATCTTGCCCCTGCAAGTCTAGAATCGGTACCTTGCCATTATCTGAAATTGGGTTGCAGTCCCTTCTTCGTCATCTTGGTTCTCCCGCTGGCCCCAAAGATACTCGCCGCCCAGGTCAATACGGGGAATAGGCGACCAGATTAAATTGGCGGAGAAGCGCAGGGTCCGTTTGTAGGCGTCACTATCGACAAAGTCCGGGTTGTCCACTTCCACCGCGCCGAAGGTAAAGTTAGAACGTAACTGTTTAATGCTCCACCAGTGCTGCCAGGACAAATATCCCGCTGTGACATAGAAGAGTTCGAGCTCGTTTTCTTCGTTGAAGATGCCGTCGTAGTTTCCGATGCTGGACAGATCATTCACATAGCGCCCGATACCGTCCCCTGTGTTTATTTGAAACAACAGCTTATCCTTTTCATCGAAGTATGGCGTGGCGATGTTGCCGCTGAGTGACACCCCCCACGCATACTTTTTGCTGACTTCATTCCCAGAGGAAACGCTTTGACCGCGTATTTCGCGGCCAAGTAGTGATAGTTTGGTATGCAGATTATAAAGATCGATCCGTCCCGCTATGATCAGGTCCGGTTTGCGCGTAACTCCAGACCCGTTCTGAATTCTCGGATCGGGGTCTTCCAGAGCAAGCTGTAATTCATACTGTTCGCCAAATCTCGGCATAAAGCGCAGTTGTGCCTGTCGCACGTTGATACGGCCATTGAGACCCTCGAAGTCGATTTCTTCCGGGGAGGCGTCTGGGTCCATGAAAGTTGACCATGTTTTGCCGGTGACGATCCGCGCCCACTGGCCAAAGGCGTGCCGCATACGGAAGGTTTCATCCTTGCCGGCAAAGTCACCCTCTATAAAAGCGCGCAT
>CAJQQW010000060.1 GCA_905480565.1 uncultured Halioglobus sp.
TGACGATCTCGGCTATGGAGACATCGGTGCCGGCGCAGCGGATAATGCACTGCTCGTAACGCCACACATCGACCGTCTGGCCAGCAACGGTGTGTCCCTCACTGACTTCCATTCTCCCTCACCCATTTGCACCCCGTCCCGCGCCGCCTATCTCACCGGACGTCTTGCTCCCAGAGCAGGTTTACCCAACGTAGTATTCCCCTCTGGTAGCCTGAAGGGCTTACTGTTTAATACGCTGGCCGCCCCGGAACTCAATATTCGCCTACCCGCAGAAGAAATCACCCTGGCCGATATCCTGAGAGCGTCTGGTTTCGCCACCGCCATGGTGGGCAAATGGCACCTTGGCGACCACAGCCCTTCTTTGCCGAATGACATGGGGTTCGAATTTTTTTACGGCGCGCTATACAGCAACGACATGGAACCTTTCGCCCTCTACCACGATCGCGAGGTCGTGGTGCCCGCGCCGGTAGATCAACGTTTACTCACCGAACTCTACACAAAGGCGGCCAAACGTTTTATTGAAAAAGAAGCAGGCAGTAAACCTTTTTTTCTTTACTTCGCGCACAACTTTCCGCATGACCCGCTGCATGTAAGAGACACACGCAGGGGCCAATCTGATGGCGGGCTTTACGGGGATGTATTGTCAGAAATTGACGACAGTGTGGGTGTCATCATTGATACCCTGAAGCGACAGAATGCACTGGAGAATACCCTCATCATTATGACGTCCGACAACGGCCCCTGGTTTTTGGGGGATGCGGGCAACCAGCGTGGGCGCAAGGGCAACACGTTCGAAGGCGGCATGCGGGTTCCTTTTATCGCTCATTGGCCCGCGGCCATAGAGGGCGGGCGATCAGAGCCCGCCATGGCAATGGGTACAGACCTCGTTCCCACGGTACTGGAGTTGCTGCAGTTGCCCTTCCCCAACGACCGCCAGCTCGATGGCCGCAGTGTCCTTGGCACATTGTTGAACGGCGAACCCACTCCCCACGATTACCTTTACTACTATGAAGGCGAGACGCTGTTCGCCGTGCGCGACCAGCGCTTCAAGTATCGCGGGGCTGCCGGTGTGTTTTACAGCACTGATCAGATGCCTGTGGGAGGCTCAATACCGCAAAAAGAATGGCTGTTCGACCTGAGGGGAGACCCCAGGGAGTCCTATGACACTTCAGACCGCCACCCACGCGATCTCGAGCGACTGCGCAGCGCATTTCTGGCCAAGCAGCAAGACATGCTCGATAACCCGCGCGGCTGGCAGTAACTGAGACACAGCGCTTAACTTGCTGTGACAGAACGATGTGGCGGTTGATATAACACCACAAGGAGTGAACCGATCTATGCAATGGTGGCGATTCCTGCATCCCTCAGCACTGGGCTTCACGCTGAAAACATCCTCGCAGGCTCTTCTAGATAAAGTGAGACAGGCACCACCGCGCACCGTACAGGCAACGCGTTTTGTGGCAGAGCATGCGCGCAGTGGAGACCCACTGAGTGTTCTCCAAACGCTGGACCGCTTTGCGAGGGAAGAGCGCTGGCTGATGAGCGTGGGGCCCGACAAGGGGCCGCTCATCACAGAACTGGCAGAGCGCGTGCCACCTGGCGCCAGAGTGCTGGAGTTGGGCAGCTACTGCGGTTATTCCGCTGTGATGATGGCCAGCACACTGGGCCCACAGGCAAATATCATCTCGGTAGATATCGATGCAACCGCGATAGAGTGTGCACGCCAAAATGTTGAAATGGCCGGGCTCTCCAGCCAGGTTACGTTTATACAGGGGCCGTCATCACAGATTGTTTCAACGTTGACAGGGCATTTCGATCTGGTCTTTCTGGATCACTGGAAAGACCTTTACAAAGGAGACCTGCAGACTATTGAAGAACGCGGACTAATCGGCTACGGAAGCATCGTCGTTGCGGACAATGTGGGCGAAATTTTCGCGCCGAAAAAATTTCTCGACTATGTTCGCAATTGCGGTCTTTACGACTGCGAGCATCGCCGAGCAACCATAGAGTATACGCGGGTTCCGGACGCGGTAGAGATTGCTGTTTACCGATCCGATCCGCTCGATAGCCAATCTCAGGCCGCGCCCAAAGATACCTCTCCAGCAGCATAAGCTTCGGTGTATTTGCGGAATTTTCGGAACATTATTTTATTGGCTAGCCAGATAGCCGGACGAGTGAAAGGCATCAGGCGACGAGAGAGTCCGTTCACTTCCATCGCCATGTACCACTCCACCCGGCAACTGCCATTACCCAGATCAGTCACGCGGTAGTCTTCGAGGAAACTCCTCGTCGCATCTTTGCTGGAGCCCAGGAAGGTAAACGCCATACGCTTACCCCGCTCCCACTTGACGAATTCCTCATAGCCAATCATGTCGCCCATCATGTGGACGCTGCGCGTGGTGCCCACGCCATAGGGCTGGGGAGACGTCCACTCAACTTTTTCAATGGGTAGAGCCCACTCGGTCCAGGCGTTGGCGTCCTCGAACACATCAAAAATCTGCTCCGGGCTTGCCGCAACGATCTCTATAGCCACAAATACGTTCCTCGTCTGCTCGAGAAACTCCACACCCACTTTTTGGCACTTGTAATAGTCGCCCAAAATTGTCCCCATAAAATTATGAACTCGCTGTAAGGGGTCGCACTGTACACTACCCAGACACCGGTTAACCAGCGCAGCCCAACGTATTTAAAGCTGCAGGCCGCCGATAGCAATGCGGCACACTGATTTTTTGATTCTGAAAAATACCCTGGCCGATAGATTCGCCGGCAGCGACGACCATATAATAAAACCTGCCGGATAAATGAGGGGGACTGATCAGTTTTTAGTCTGCTAGACGCTTAGCGTACGAACTCGCTCTTCGTAACGATTAATTGCCTCTGCGTTAAGCTGCTTATCGTAGGGCTTCAAGCCGCTGAGCAGCATGCACTTTTTACCGCGCCCAACAATTTCTCCGTTTGATACCAGGTGAAAAGCCAGATCTACGCTACCCCGTTTGCCATTGATCTCCACGCGGTGCCTGTCGCTCTCCAGCAACGCCCCGCTTATATCCAGGGTGTCGAGGTCGATCACCATACTCTGGTACATCACGATAGGACGGTCCGGGTTAATCATAACCCCCTGATCCGCCAGCAGCGGCACCAGTACGCGAGGAAACGTCTGGCCGGAAAACTCTACGTAACTCTGCGTGATGCTTTTAACAAGCGCCTCGTCCTGGCGAGATTCCCCCGAAATGTTTATCTGCAAGTATTCTCGACCGCCTTCGTCTAACAACCGCATGCCCGGCGACGGTTCTGGTGGAATTAGCTCAACGCCCTCAACCACCATGCCGGAGAATATGAACTCCATGTGCTGACTCACGCCGTAGCGGGCCAGTATCACGGCAAAAAGTAAGTCTCCGGGTATGCAGAAGCGTTTCGCATCCACGTCGTGGATCGGATTGAAATCATTGGCCATATTCTTGGCGAATTCACTGCCCTGCTCGCGAGTGAAGCTGATTCGGCCGTTTGTCTTGTCATAGTAATCATCGATAATCATGGCTATTCAGCTTTACCTCGACGTGCATTAACAGGCCGTATTTTAACAGCATTTCATCGCACGAGGTGATTACCCCGCAGGTGTGAGACTGGTGGCGCGAAGGGAGACGGTACGCTCTGTGGCTGCACCCTGTGAATCCAGTTCTATAAGCGTTACGCCGGGCGCGCCTCCGTCACCCATCCAGCACACAGCCATGCGATAGTTCTCCAGCGGGTCCAGTAAAAAATAGGTGGACGGATCCGCGCTATCATCAGTGAAGCAGGCTATATGCCCAGGCCCATCCTCGTGCAAACTGAAGTCAAATCCGTAGGCTTTCAAACCAGGAGCAAGCGCCTCACCACGGGCCTTCACGGCGCACTCCTTGAGGGTCCAGTAATCGAAAAAGCGTTGTTCTCGCAATTGATCGGGACACGTCTCAAGCAGTGCCAACTCTTCCGGACGAAAGTATCGGCGCGCCACCTTTAGCGACGCTCGACGGGGATCACAATACTCAAGGTCGACCCCCACCGCCACCTCGCGACTGACTGCGCAAACCAACCAGTCACCGCTGTGGCTGAGATTAAACTCGATAGACTGTGCACCTCCTCCCAGCGCGGGCTTGCCGTGCTCCCCCTCATCAAAATGCAACTCGGCCGCCGGCGCTCCGACGTAGCTGGAAAGAACCGCTCGCTTGAAGGCATCGGAGCTTGCAAAGCTGTCGTTACGGGCGAGCCAAAGGTGAACGCAATTGGCCTCCAGAACAATATTTTCGAGACTGTCTATCACCCTCAAGTGATCAGAAACGCTGGATAGTTTTGCCAATGATCCGGTCGCGCACCTTCCAGAACAGGCTGTCAGGATTGATCACCACAATAAAGACCTTGCGCAGCTTATCGTCGGGGCAGGCTATCGGCCGCACCGCATGCCAGGAGTGATCGGTGCGCAGCATAAGAGCACTGGCATTGCCGATAGACTCGAACTCGATGATGTCGTCAAAGTCTTCGAGAGCGGGTGCGGTGTTGTAATCCAGCTGACCGCCATCATCAAGGGCCAGGGTCGCGCCGCCCCAAGCCGGATCCCAACTCTCCTTCGAATTGAAGTAAAATAAATGCGAGCCGTGCTCCCGACGGGCGTCGCAATGCGGCGAAACATCGGCGCCGCTGGGGGTGTAATGCCAATGAAAACGAAACTCTACCTTACGCGCGCCCAGTAATCGCTGAATCTCTCCCCGATAAGCGTCTGAGCACAGCTCAGCTATAAACTCCTGCCACGGCTCTGGTACGGGCAGACCGGGCCTGTACTCCAGCGAGTGACGATCGTGCGGCGCCTGTCCCGCTCGACGGCTCTTACCCATAATCGCATCGAACATTTCCAGTGGCGGCATGTTATCCAACAATGCCTGAAACCCCTCGTGATGCAGCAGCGGCTTGTTCAGGTAAGGATAAGGCGAAACTGACATGAACTCGTCGGTAGGCACTGCCCGCAGCTGTTCAATGTCGAGATATTTCATGCTGCCCGGTGTTCCAGTTTGGGTGTTCGCGCCAGTACCTCAAAGGCATCATGGCGCACATGATTCCTGTCGATCTCATCGCGCACCAGTGTCTCGGTTATATGACCCACCTCCAGGCACTCCTTCAAAAGTCCGAAGAAAAACGACTCCTGCTGCCGGTCCGGGTGCTGTTTGTAGCGGCCCAACAGCCCATACTGGCCGAAGACCCTCGCCCGCAATCGGTTGGCTGACGCCAACACAGGCTTGTTCTTGAACTTGTCCGCCGGAATGTAATCGACAGGCAGACCTGTTTTCCAGGGCTGGGTTTTTCGTTTGGTATTGTGCAGCAGGCGGGTATTGGCATCGAGGTGATCAAAGTCGTTCCAGTAATCTTCGAGGAAGCCAATATTCTCAGGACTCTCGTGAGCCAGGACCATCCACTCCTTGTAGTCTTGCTCTCGGCGAAACAGTGCATCGAATTCTGCCTCCGCGTCCCAGTGTCGAAGCTTGGCACACTCCATGAGCATTACGCTGGTCGCCACCTGGTCGACTTTGCCCGCCTTCGCAGAGCGACGCCGACCCATAACAGCAGCACCGCCCATGTCTCGCTCAAAAAGTTCGAAAATATCCCCGACCGCGAAGATATCCGGATCGGTAAGCACCGCCCTGCCCTGCCAGTTCATCAATTTCGGTGGCAGAAAACGCAGCGGAGTGAATGACTGCAGATCATCCATATGCCAGACGCGGGTGGTGCCGCCGCGCAGGAAGGTCTGACCCTCCTTTGCTGCAAGATAGGGGTGATTTTTTGTGTGTATAAACTGCACATCGAACTCATCGGCATGAGCAGAGTTGCGGCGGAACGAATACTCTGCCACCAGTGCGCCCAGCCACTGACGTTCGTTGGTATGGATAAATACGCAGCGGTCTTTCACCCCGCCTCCGAGGCTTCTGCACTGGTGTAGCCAAATGCTGGCAACATGCACGAATCTACCATGGCAACCAGCTCAGCCACTTGATTGTCATCAAAATAATCCCGATACCCCCCTACCTTGGCCTTCCGCACTTTATAGGTATTGGGGTCATTAACATCCTTCGCCTGAACACGGCTGCCGCTGCGCCAGAAGTAGTTCTCCTGCTCTTTTTTGCGCAGGTTCTCCACCGAGGCAAACTCTGCCGTATCTGCGAGGTACTCAGGAATCGCCTCGAGATTGAGGAATTCCACGATACGCTCCATTTCCTGTTCCGGGTTGGCGCGCAAATCTTCGTAGCGCACCACAAGCAGCTCCTTGATATGGGGCAACTCCCGGGCCCAGTTGTTCATAAACTCTATAATATGATTCAGCCCCTGCCCCTCATGTTTTACGAAGTCATACACTGATATCTCGGCATCGTGAGGCGGGTAATTGTTCATGGCTTTCTTTTCAGGCCGCATACGAAACTTCCACTGGTGAAATTGGGAAACCGCCACGTCAATCGGGTTGCGCACCAGCAATACCGTCTTTTTGTCGTAGAAATCCTTCTTGGAATCAACATTACCGGTGTACCTGCGCAGGTAATTGTCATGGGTGAAGAAGATCTTCGGGATGCTACTGTTGAGCCGCGTGTAGTTGTCAAATCCCATCAGAATATTATCGGGCAGCTTGTAGACTAACTGGTAATAGCGGGAAATCATCACCCGCACCCAGGTACGGCCGCTTTTACCATAGGACGCGAAAACGTACTGGCAGCGGTTATACTTCCAGAATTCCTCCTTACCACGACGCCAGCGTTGCAGATCGTGTGCCTTTTCCTCCGGTAAAAATACCGAAATCGCGCGTACCAACCACTTGATCAGTCGCTTGATAATCATGTGCATGAGTATTTTCCCTTGATCAGGGCAGATCAAGCGGCGAAGGTTATCGGATGATTGGGTTATTCTCAAGATTCCGTGGTATTTTTAACGCCTTTCCACCTTTCCTCAACTGTATGATTTTCTTGGGATTTGGAGATGCGCGCCAGCAAGGTAATCAGCTGGGAGCGCGAGGCACAAACACAGCGGTGCGGGTCTTGACTACAATGCCCCCCCTGTCTAGACGGTGCAGGTAGATGAACACGTTAAATCGACTAATCGTTATTATCACCACTCTCGCCTCACTGCAGGCCGTGTCGAGCATGGCTGCCAGCGGGGACACCGTCGCGCTGCCCTCCTGGCAAGTGCTGGAATTTGAGGAAAAAGCGTTCTGGGCCACGGCCCATTCCCGCATAGAATTGCTTCCCGACGAGGAGAACCCTGGATTCTGGCTGCTGGATATCACCAGTTCCGTAGTGGGTAACTCGGAGACAGTCGCCGTCGTTTTTGAACCCGAAACGGGCCAGGTGCTCTCTCGGTCACGGCTGAGCAAGGGCAAGGGACACCGCATGAAACGCTACGACTACCAGGAAAACGCGGTGGTGCGTGAGCGTCGCAATGGCAGCGATTACCCGGAGATGGCCCCAGCGGACTGGCCCGTCTCCTCTCGTAAAAACGTGGCATTACCCGCTGCTGCAAAGGATAACGTTATCACCAGCCCCTACCCATTGCTGGTCCTCGCCCAACGATTACTGACCAGCGACAAAAACAAAGCCATAGAAGTACTGGTGCACACGGATCTCAATATCTACCGAGCACGTCTCAGCAGCGGCAACGGTATACCGCTGGATGTCGACTATTTGCAGGGTGAGGAACGCGTGCAAGGCAGGCGCGAGACACGAGCCGTTGCCATCCAGGTCAACCCGGAAGGCGCGCTCAACGACGATGAAGATTTCAACCTGCTGGGCCTCGAGAGCAATATCCTGCTGTTTTTTGACCGGGCTTCGCTACTACCCCTTCAGGTAACGGGTAAAGCCCCAAGAATCGGCGATACCAGCATCAAGCTCAAATCAGTTATCCTGCGGCAACCGCCCACGTGAGGTCAGTGCCCGGCACGGTGGGCCTGATCAGCAACCCATCCAGCGGCCACAACCGCGGTCAGTTTGAACATATTTGTGAGCGCCTCGCACAACACCCGTTGATCCATCACCGCATTACCCGAAGCCCCGCCGACATCCTGCATGTACTTGAGGAATTTGCCGCGCTTGATTTAGAGGTACTGGCCATCAACGGAGGAGACGGCACTGTATCGGCGATATTGGGCGAGCTACTTGAAAAACGGCCATTGCCAGCACTGCCCAAAATCGTACTGCTACCCGGGGGTACCGCCAATATGAACGCGGGGGATATCGGTGTGAGAGGCTCTCTGCGCAAGGCCGTCGATCGTTTTTGCCAGTGGTCTAATACGCAGTGTGACGGCGACGATATTACAAGGCGCGCCCTGATGAGAGTCGTGATAGAGGATTCTGCTGCGCCCCGCTACGGCATGCATCTTGGCGGCGGTGCGGTCATTCACGGCACAGAATACGCTCACCGGGAGATCCACTCTCGCGGCTTGCGCGACGATTTCAGCGTCGCAATAGGTACACTGCGAACGGTGTGGGGCGTATTGCGAGACGATCCGGCTTTTAACCGGCATATCACCACCACGCTGACGCTGGACGACGGTGTCCCGACAACACACGACTCGCTCATACTGACCCTGAGCACCCTGCACCGTCTCGCATTCGGTATGCAACCCTTCTGGAGCGACGAACCGGGTTCCATCAGGCTAACCCTCATGGAACAGGGCTGTACGCGCTTTGCACGCACTTTCCTTTCGATTATTCGCGGACGGCCCAATAGCAATGCAGTACCCGCATCGGGATACCACAGCCACAACGCCGACAGGATTAAACTGCAGATGTCTGGCAACCTCAACCTCGATGGTGAACTGCTGGACGTGGATGGCCAGGTTGCTATTACAGCCAGCCCCGAGCTGGAGTTCCTTCGCCTGTGAATGCTTATCCGGCGGTTTCCGGACCGGACCCTGACCGAGATCCCAATCTATCCGCACTGCTGTCGCAACTGCAAACGCGGCTGAACGATGCAGTATGCTGCACCTTGGTCTATGGCTCCTGCCTGCGCAGTGGCGATATCTATGACGGGCTGCTGGACCTGTACCTTGTCTGCGACGACTACCGTTCGGCCTACAGCAGCATTCGGCTCGCTGCCGCCAACTGGCTGCTGCCACCCAACGTTTTTTATGCCGAACAAAAATCCACAGGGGCCGCTGGCAGCGATCTGACACTGCGCAGCAAAGTTACGGTCATTTCCCTGCGAGACTTCGAGCGCGGCTGCTCTCCCGCCCGCTTCGAATCTTATATCTGGGGCCGATTCGCGCAACCCACTCACATACTGCACGCCCGCGATGAGCAGACACGAGCAAGAGTAGAGGCGGCTCTCACCCAGGCGGCTCTCACGCTATTGGTTAATGCACTGCCCGCTCTGCCACCGCAAGGCCGCCTCGAAGATCTGTGGGTCCACGCTCTGGGAATGAGTTACAACACCGAATTGCGCACCGAGCGCAGCGGCCGGGCGCGTGAACTGGTTCTCGACGCAGCCGATTTCTATGCAGCAATGACTCGCCATCACGCACCGCAATTGGGGCCGTCTTTTGCACTACAGGGACAGGGCTCACAATTAACCTATCGCAGCAGTACCAGTCCCACTGCGCGACGCTGGATCGCATTGGCCTGGGCAGTGCGCCGCGCTCAGGGCAAACTCCTGTCCGTCATGCGATTGGTAAAGGGGCTGTTCACCTTCGATGGGGGCCTGGACTATATTGCCTGGAAACTTGAGCGGCATTCCGGAGAAAAAATTATTATTCCAGACAAGGTAAGGCGCACCCCACTGCTGCACATGTGGGGGTTTTTCTGGGGGCTGTACCGCCGCGGCATCTTTAAGTGAAGGGCGCGTCGAAGGAGGCCTCAAATTCGCAACAGAGTGTATTTATGTAACTGTTTTTAATCGGTTTTATTAAATATCTGCGGATACTCCAGAGGCCTCGTATGGTCGTCGTAGCAGGTACTATTCACGCCCTGAGCATCCCTCAGAAAATAGAAAAAAAGGCCGTATTCCTTTATAGTTCTGGCTTCAGAAACTGATCCTCCGGCAGCCCCACGATTTCATGAAAGCCTGCGTTTTTATCCAGACCAATCAC
>CAJQQW010000061.1 GCA_905480565.1 uncultured Halioglobus sp.
GAGAGAACGTGTGACCGTCGCTCTCTCTGGCGACGGTGGTGACGAACACTTTGCCGGCTATCGACGCTATCGCTGGCACATGAACGAACAGCGAATGCGTAACCTTTTGCCCCTGGGAATTCGTAAGCCCGTGTTCGGCACGTTGGGGCGCCTCTATCCAAAACTGGATTGGGCACCACGAATTTTTCGCGCCAAGACCACTTTTGAGTCTATCGGTCGTAATGCTGTAGAGGCCTATCTGCACTCAGTTTCCCTGACCTCTGATATTCAGCGGAATCTGATGTTCAGCGATGCTATGCAGCGCGAATTGCAGGGATATCGAGCGGTAGAAACATTTGAACACTATGCGCGTCGCTGTCCCGCTGATGATCCGCTGTCTCTTATACAATATCTGGATATGAAAACTTATCTGGTCGGCGATATCCTGACCAAGGTGGACCGTGCCAGTATGGCCCACTCGCTCGAGGTCAGGGTACCTCTGCTTGATCATAAGTTTATCGAATGGGTTTCTGGATTGCCGGTGAATATGAAATTACGCGGGCAAGAAGGTAAGTATATCCTGAAGAAGGCGCTGGAGCCCCACTTGCCTCACGATGTGCTGTATCGACCCAAGATGGGGTTCGGGGTGCCGCTAGGCAAATGGTTTCGTGGCCCCCTCAAGAGGCGGATACGAGAGTCCCTGCTGGAAGGAAATCTGGCGCAATCTGGCATGTTTCGCCAGAGCTATCTGGAACAACTGGTCAATGATCACCAGTCCGGTTTGCGGGAGTACAGCGCACCGCTTTGGGCTCTGATGATGTTCCAGGCGTCTATGGCTGACGACGATATCTCGCTGGCATGATGTACCGCATGAGATCGAGTGGCTTCTCCGAGGCGTTATTATGAGCCTCTACACCCGTTTGGTGGCCAGTGCGATATTTCCCCTCCATGAGTGTTTGAAGGGTCACAGCACGACAGGCGCTCTGCGGTCCATGGAGCAATCCCAATGGTTATCCAGAGCTGAACTGCAGGCCTTTCAACTCGCTCGTCTGCGAACGTTCCTCGAACGCATTGGACGGGATGTACCTTACTATCGCGATCTGTTCCGCGCTATTGGATTTAGTCCACTAGACGTAAATTCCCTCACTGACCTGCAGCGTCTGCCCATTACAGGAAAGCCCGATATCCGCGAGAATCTGGAGCGGATGAAGGCGGATAACGCGGGTCCTTTGGAGCGATTCAGTACCGGTGGGTCAAGTGGGGAACCCCTGGTGTTCTATCGAGGTAAGGAGCGGGTGAGCCATGACGTAGCCGCGAAGTGGCGCGCTACCCGCTGGTGGAATGTCGATATTGGTGACCGGGAAATTGTGATCTGGGGTTCGCCGATTGAGCTGGGTTCGCAGGACAGGGTTCGGCTGATTCGGGACAAGCTGCTTCGCACTGAGCTGCTGTCGGCCTTCGAGATGTCAGAGGATAACCTGGATCGCTTTATTCGCCGGATTCAGGCGTTCAAGCCCCGCATGCTGTTTGGTTACCCATCATCTTTGGCATTAATGGCGCGGTATGCAGCGGGTAAAGGGTTCAAGATGGATGAACTGGGCATTAAAGTCGTCTTTGTCACCAGCGAAAGCCTCTACCCACATCAGCGCGAGACGATCGAGTCGGTTTATGGCGCCCCGGTCGCCAATGGTTATGGCGGGCGAGACGGCGGCTTTATTGCCCATCAGTGTCCCTCGGGTTCCATGCATATTACTGCAGAGGATATTGTCGTCGAGATCGTGGACGGCGATGGTAACGTGCTCCCAACCGGCCAAAACGGTGAGATCGTGATTACCCATATGGCGATGGGCGACTTTCCCTTCGTGCGCTACCGCACAGGAGATGTCGGTAGCTTGTCCGATGAGTCCTGTGCCTGCGGCCGTGGGCTGCCGCTACTCAAGGAAATTGAAGGCAGAACCACTGACTTTATCATGGCGACAGATGGTACCGTCATCCATGGTCTGGCGTTGATCTATATTCTGCGTGAGCTGCCTCAGGTGGGGGAGTTCAAGATTGTTCAGGACGCCCTCGACAGGATAACGGTACAGCTCGTGGTTACAGGGCCTCCGACAGGTGAGATGGAGGCTGAAATTACAGCGCAGTTCAGGAAGAGACTGGGTAACACGGTTTCTGTCATATATGATTATGTTGAAAAGATTCCGAAGGAAGCCTCGGGGAAGTTCCGATATGTTGTCAGTCATGTGGCACATTGAAATAAGCAATAAGCGGAGTTAGCGATGCGCGATATTATCGTGACATTGATGGTGTTCGGGACGATCCCATTTATTCTGCGTAATCCGTGGTATGGCGTGCTGGCGTGGTCGTGGCTGAGTTATCAAAATCCTCACAAGCTGGCTTGGGGCTTCGCCAATAACATGCCTTTCGCGCAAATCGTCGCGATTGTGCTGTTGTTTTCATTGCTCATACACAAGGATCAAAGGCAGTTGCCGAAGAACGGCCTGGTCATTGTCTGGGCGTTGTTCTTTCTGTGGCTAATCATATGCGCTCTTGTTGGCCTTGAACCTGAATACGCGACCGAGACTATAGAGAAAGTGGTGAAAATCCAGCTCATTGTTTTCGTGACTATGCTCCTCATGAAAGACTTCGAGAGAGTGAATCAGTTAATCTGGATGATCGTCTTCTGTATCGGGTTTTTCAGTGTCAAAGGAGGGATTTTCACCGTGCTCACGGGCGGTGGTTATCACGTGTTCGGGCCGCCCTCCAGTGAGATCGAGGAAAATAACGCACTCGCGGTCGCGGTACTCATGATCGTTCCCCTGATGGTCTATATGTACCGATTTCCACCCCGGGATTGGGTAAAAAAAATCATGCCGCTGTGTATCTTTTTCAGTCTCGCCGCCGTGCTTGGATCCCAGTCTCGGGGAGCCCTGATCGCAATCGCCGCTGTCGGTGGTTTCTACTGGTGGAAATCACGGACAAAATTCGTTACTGGTTTTCTTATACTCATTATGGCTTTTTTTGGATACCAGTTTATGCCCCAGAGTTGGCATGACCGTATGGCAACGATTGCCAGTTATGAGGAAGACTCCTCTGCGATGGAACGTATCACGGCGTGGAAATTCACCATTGCCGTCGCCAATGACCGCTTAACTGGCGGCGGATTTAATTCCTCCACCTTAACGCAATACATAAAATACGGTATCGAGACCGTTAAAGAAAAAGCATTCGTCGCCCACAGCATTTATTTCGGTGTGCTGGGAGATGGGGGTTGGCCTGGTCTATTGTTATTTCTGTTGGTCATTTTAGGTATGTGGCGCCAGCTGACGATGATTATACGCTTGACCAAGGATGACCCCGATCGGGAGGACTACAATCTGTTGGCCCGTATGCTGCAGGTGTCAATTGTCGCCTTTCTGGCGGGTGGTGCCTTCCTGAGCCTGCAGTACTTTGATCTGGCCTGGGGGCTCATGGCAATTACTATCGGCCTGACACAGCTGGTCAAGGGAATCTACCCGCGTAAGACTAAAGGCAAAGTGTCCGCATCATCCCGTCCCGGCGTCAAGGTTCCGACGAAAGCATGAGGCATGCCGCATTCAGTCTGCTTGCTCGCATGGTGCCGCTTGCCCTCGGTACAAAGCGTAAACAAAGATTGTCCATTCTTATTTACCATCGTGTTGTCTCTAAGTTTGATCCCATGCGGCCCGCCGAGCCGACCCGGGAAATCTTTGATTGGCAAATGCGTCTGGTCAGACAGTATTTTAATCCTCTGTCATTACTCGAGGCGCTGGAAAAGCTGGACTCGGGTCAGCTGCCGGAGAGGGCGATCTGCGTTACCTTTGACGATGGCTATGCCGATAATGAACTGCATGCGATGCCCATTTTGAGAAAGTACGCAGTGCCGGCGACGGTGTTTGTCAGTACCGGCTTTCTCAACGGTGGCCGGATGTGGAATGACTCCTTAATAGAGTTCTTCCGGTGCTTTCGGGGAGATTCACTAGATCTCAATGAACTGGGGCTGGGTCGTCACGATACCGCCAACATGGATGCCAGGCTGGCCTCGGCTGAACGGGTGATAGCGGAAATAAAATACCGTCACCCTGCAGAGAGAGTGCAATTGGTTGAACAGATACAGGGCCGGTTTGAGAGTGAGTGCCTGCCTGATGACTTAATGATGACGGATGCACAGGTCAGGTCGTTGGCGTCGAATGGCGTCACTATCGGTGCGCATACGGTGAACCACCCTATATTGGCGAGCGTGACGGACGAGGTGGCCCATGGCGAAATACAGGATAGCAAAGACCGCCTGGAGGACATGCTGCAGCAGAGTGTAGATGTGTTTGCTTATCCAAACGGCCGGCCGGGCCAGGATTATCGCAAGGAGCATGTTGCTATGGTCAGGTCACTCGGATTTCGCGCTGCGGTATCAACGCATTGGGGTGTCAGTGATCGGGAAAATGATCGCTATCAACTGCCGCGGTTCACACCCTGGGATAAGCAGCCCTTTCGGTTCGCTGGCCGCTTGTTATCGAATTACCGCAAGATCGGCGTCCCCGTTCTGTAAGGGCGCTTCTGATTGTTCTATTTCGGTGAGCTGATCTCTCACGTCTTCAGATGTTTCCTTTGAGTCATTCGCATTTGGCTTGCCCCAATGGCCCGCGTTGGCCAGTTTGTTCCTCAGACCGGGTAGCGGAAAGTCGGTGCTATAAACTTCCTGTGCGACCACCACGGCTTCTTCATAGCGTTCCAGAGCGACCAGCGTAAGACCCATATTGTAAAGAGTAATAACGTCATTGGGGAGTAACGCGTTGGCTTTTCGATACGACTTCAGTGCCGTGTCATAGTGCTTGAACTCATGCATTAACATGCCGAGGATCATGTAAGGCACCGGGTCGTTTGGGCTGAATTTGATGGCGCGTTGCAGATGGCACTCAACGGGGCTGGGGGCATTGATACCCCGAGAGAATTCGCCTCGATTTCGCTTGAGGCGATATTCATAAGCGGCATAAAGAGCCTGCGGGTGGTTAGGCCATGCCATCAAGGTGTATTGAATATCATTTATCGCGGCGGTGGTGGTCGCCTGTTGCAGGTTCAGAATTTCTGGAGTCAGGTGATACTCTTCGGTAATAAATAGCTCGCCCTGAAATTTTTGCCGGTCACGGTAGTCGAAGGGGCCAAAGGGTATCCTGGCGCCACGGCAGGTGTGGTCTTGCAGGTCCTTGCCGACAAATGGTGCCGGGCGTCGACTGTTTTTGACAGGATCCGCGGCGAACGCAGGGCCAGTAAAAAAGAAACTGAACACGATCGATACCAGAGTGGCACTATTTTTTAAGTCTTTGAATTTAAACATAATACGTAGTAATCCTGCAGCGACACACGGTAACAATATACTATAAAGGCGACCCTATGGGATACCGGTGAATGCCTTGTCATTGCTGCTCAGGCTTTGGGCCGTACTGCTACTTGTCAGGATTTCGCGCGCGGCGAGATAGGCTGCCGTGGCCCTCTCTATCATTTCCTCATCCAGTTGCGTGTGCACCCTGTTCGCCTCTGGTTTTATAATGGTGCCTGCTTCGAGTTTGGCAGAGGTATCGCCGTAGCGCTTTTGCGATGTTTTCTTCTGTTTGTCGTAATGGGTTGCGAGGGGTGTTTCGAGACGTAACCAGTCGCTGAGACTTTCAAGGCACTCGCCGGCGTTTTCTACGAGCGTTTCCGCGTCCAGATAGTAGAAGGGTTTTTCCATGTTTGCAGCGATATCAGTCAACGCAGTCAGTCGATTGAGGTAGTAATCCAGCGCATAGTCGGGAGAATTGAATTCATTGGTAGGATCTACCTGCTGGTAGAGCGTCACAATACTGGGGAGGGTATCCCTTGGGTGGCGTAAGCTGAAGATCGCGCGGGTATTGGGGCGCAACAGAACGCTGGGTGAAACCGCGTGATCGTTGTGCAGGACCTTGTCAAACATGCACGAAAATCCTGTCTTTACCTCCTCATCTTTGAAATAAAGTAGTTTCTGTCGTAGCAGGCTTCTCCAGCTGTAGTAGCCGATGTGCATTTCATAGTAGCCGCAGACGGCGGGGTTCGATCCGATAATATGGCCGAACAGGCTGGTATAGGCCCGCATATGGCTTAGTAGCAGGATATGCTGCTTTGGCAGGAGAACCCTGAGCAATTGCAGCGGGTCTTTCAGAGAAGGCAAGTATTACTCCGTTACGGCCGTGTCACGGTGCCTCGCTGTGCGTTTCATCCTTGCCAGCCCAAGTCATTACAACGAGATACAAGGTATACGCTAACCAGCGGAAGTTGAAGCCGTTAAAGAGTGCCGCTCTGGCGTAGTGAGCTGCACCGCGGAATTGCTTGTTCTGTGCCAGGATGTGCGCGGCATGCTTGAGTTCATACATTTTTGCTTTGCAGCAAAAGCGCACAACCTCCGGTTTGCGGCTGAGGGAAATGCCCTTGTCCAACACGCGGAGTTGGTAGAGCTTCTTCTCGATCATAGGGCTGACCGTGGACATATTGCTTTTTTTGCTGACATCAGGGATGTTATGTAGCGATACAAAGCGCGTGCTGTAAAGCATCACCCTGGCTGAATCAATAGAGCGGATATAAATATCCCGATCGTTCTCATAGCGGATTGTTTCGTCCATGCCACCGCGTGACAGGTAGAAGTCACGATTAAACACGCTGCAGTTAAGATGAGCGAACCCTCCGCTTGACAGCAAAAAAGCGGCGTCGACGAAGTAGCTGTCCTCAATGTGCTGGTCTTTTCGGTCTACCTTTTCGATCAGGTCGTCAATCCAGACATGCTCTTCCTTGACGTTGCCATCGAAGAATACGGCTTTCTGATTGCTATAATATACGTCGACCGACTCATTCGAATTGCTGATACAATTGTATGCGCGTTGGAGATGCTCTGGGTCTGCCCACTGGTCATCATCATCAAGGAAGCATAGGTATTGTCCGGCCGATCGGTGCACGCCGGTATTCATAGCGTAACTTTGCCCGTGGCCCATCGCCCGGTGCTGGAGGTGATAAAAAGCGATTCCTTCGTACTGCCGCTCAAGTTCTTTGTATTCTTTCAGATTAGAGTCCTCAGAGCCGTCGATAACAACAATGACCTCCTTACTGATAAATGTTTGCTCCAGCACTGATTGCAGTGCGATTTGAAAGAGTTCTGGCCTGTCCCGGGTGGACAGGATGATGGAGAAAAACGGCGATTTACTGTCTGGCGTCACGTGGCCCCTGGTCGTTTAAACGGAATCGGGATGTCTATTGTTATGGTTGCTTAATCTCCGTGGTCTATACAGCTTATGCACCCCGAGAGAGGATATCATCCTGTTGTCAGGTGTAATCTTAGAAATTCGAGCAGAGTGGGTCAACCACTTCTTCCGGCATTTACTTGCAGCATGACAGGCAATATAGTGATTAGCGTCATCAACGTGGTGGAAATTCGGGGAGGAGGCGATTGCAGAATATAATTCCTGGGGATTCAGAGCCTGATTACCCCTTCCTGTTTCGGATTGCGCGCACGTTTTACGCCTTGCTGTCAGGGTACCGTGGCGAGTTTTTTCTCTATTCCCTGCTCGGCAAGCTGAACCAACTGGAGAGAGCTGGCCGTTTCGAGTACTTTTCCAGCATTATCTATATTCCGCTCAGAGTTCCCGAGACCCTATACATACAAGATTTTTCATTATTTCAGGGCTTACGTGAGGTGCATTTTGCTCACCAGATTAATCAGCAGTTCGATGAGTTTGTGCTGCTGGACTGTGGGGGTTATTTTGGTCAGGTAAGTATGCGTATTGCCGCACTGTGCCCCGGTCTTCGCAAGACCCTGCTTTTTGACCCCAATGCCGAAAACTGCGTGTACTCCACCGCGAATCTGGAGCTTACTGGACGCCCCTTCAACGTAATTAATGCAGCCGTTTCTGACTTTTCGGGAAGAGCAACCCTCATTTTTCCTGAAGGCCCTCATGTCCCCGACTCTGCCTATATCGAGAAAACTGAGGGCGGCGATATCCCTGTGGTGCGGCTAGACGACGTCGAAGTGCAGCATAATGAGACCCTGAAGGGAAAAAATCTCGCTATAAAACTTGATGTAGAGGGCCAGGAGTTAGCGGCAGTTATCGGAGGGCAAAAGCTTATAAAACAGGCAGGTGGAGTATGTTATTTCATGGAATTGCACCCGGGCGTCCTGAAAAGAACGGGGCAGACTGCGGAGGCTCTTTTGCAGTCTGTCTCAAAAATAAGGCCTACAGATTGGTACCTGGCCGATCAACCGGAACTGAAACTGGATCCGGCGAGGCCTATATTCCCTCAAATCGGCCAGGAAAGAATTTGTGATGTCATCGGTGTCGCTTCATAGGTAGGTATGCCTGCGTCAACAGGGCTGTATAATGTGCGAACGTACGCAAAGCTTGGGCGCAGGTATTCTGCGAGTCTATTAACAATAATCAGTAAAGCCCTGGATAAGTAGACCGTACACTATGGCCGCAGAGGAACTCAATGAGTCAAATTTAGTGGAAAAGGCGATGTCGGCTTTCCGCTGGGTTGCGGCGTTGCGTTTTCTTGGGCAGATGGTCAGCTGGCTGTCCACTATTTTTGTCATTCGATTCCTTGCGCCAGAAGATTACGGGATCATTAGTCTTGCCGAAGTGTTAAGAACATTTCTCGTTTTTTTCTCTGTTATGGGTTTGGGGCAGGGCTTGATGAAGGTCAAGGATCTGACACCTCAGTTGGTTCAAAAAACGCTCGGCCTGATGGTCCTTATCAATGTATCTCTGTTCGTCCTGCAGTTTTTCTCTGCACCGTACATAGCTCGTTTTTATGAAACGCCAGAGTTGGAGTTAGTACTGCAGGTGCTCGCGTTTAGTTACCTGTTTATTCCCTGGACATCGATTCCCTCCTCATTGATTGCCCGGGAGCTGGACCACAAGCGGACCTCGCAGGTCACGTTAGTGTCGAATGTGTTGGCTTCTGCCTTAAGCCTGACACTTGCTTATATGGGTTACGGTTACTGGGCGTTGGTAGCGGCGATTATTTTCACTATGGTATTCAACTGTGTTTGTTTTAACCTGATCCTTTCTTATCCCCGCATCCCCTCATTCCATTTTAAGGGTACGAGAGAGGTATTCAGCTTCGGTGCCTTTATCGCTATGTCGGACATTTTTTACGTGGCGTACAATAAAGTCGATGTGGCTGTAGCAGGCAAGTACTTCACAATCGCAGAAGTCGGTTTTTATGGCGTGGCACTCCAGCTCGCGACTATGCTCATGTCCAAGAGCATTCCCTTGTTCAACGTCGTTGCCTTCCCTGCCTTCGCCCGCATGAATGCGATATCGGGCGATAGTAATGAATA
>CAJQQW010000062.1 GCA_905480565.1 uncultured Halioglobus sp.
AGAAATTATTTTTGTCGTGGATACCTCCGGTTCTATGGGTGGAGTGTCGATAGAGCAGGCGCGCTCCAGTGTGTCCAGCGCTCTTGCACAGTTGCGACCACAGGATTATTTCAACGTTATTGAATTTAATTCAGATCATCAGGCGCTGTATCGAGAACCTTTGCGCGCCACTCAGCACAATATTCAGAGGGCGCAGGAGTTTGTTCGACACTTCAGTGCAAGCGGCGGCACCGAGATGTTGCCCGCGCTGCGCGCAGCGCTGGCCTCGGCAGCAGATGAGGAGGGCCGGCGCGATAGATCGATACTGCGCCAGGTGGTGTTTATTACCGACGGAGCAGTTGGCAACGAGGTTGCCTTACTGCAGTTGGTATCTTCCGAGCTGGGCGATAGTCGCCTGTTTACGGTGGGCATCGGGTCTGCACCCAACGGTTGGTTTATGCGTAAAGCGGCGGAATTCGGGCGGGGCAGCCATACGCATATCGGTGATCTGAAGGATGTCGCACCAAAGATGGCCGCACTGTTCAAACAGCTGGAGCGGCCGGCGGCGGTAGACTTCGAAGTGGACTGGCATGCGCCAGCAGAGGCGTGGCCGAGTCGTATACCGGACCTCTACCAGGGCCAGCTACTGTCCGTGGTTGCGAATTTTGGCCCGACACTGCCGCAAGGCGAAATTACCGTCCGTGGACGCGTTAACGGACAGCCCTGGCAGCAGCGTGTGCAGATGGCGCCTGGCGCAAGCGATGCTGACACCGACCGGCATCTTGGGGTGGGCAGCCTCTGGGCAAGACGAAAAATAGCGGGCTTGTTGGATCAAAAAATCACTGGGCGTGATGAGGCGTCAGTGCGGGCAGAGGTTCTGCCTCTTGCTTTGGCCCATCAACTCCTGAGTCCCTACACCAGCTTTGTTGCAGTCGAGGAAGTGGTCTCTCGGCCGCCCGGGGACAGTCTTGACCGCAAGGCGGTGCGCAATACACCGCCCAAAGGGCAAAGCCCGCAGAATTTTGCCTACCCGCGCGCGGCGACATCCGGCCCTGCGAAGGTATGGTTCGGGGTTTTCTGTCTGTTTCTTGCCATGGTAGTCCATGTGTTGCGCCGGCCGGAGGTGGACGATGTGCCGGCGAAGGATAAGTAGAAGAGCTGGCAATGTCATTATGCTGTGTCTCCTGGTGCTCGGCATACAGCAACTCAGTGGGGCCGCGATCATTAAAGCAAAGGCACGGTTGGCGCCCGTGTTAATTGAGAGAGCCTGGGAGCAGATCCTGCGTTCGGGGGAACCTGCCATCAAACCATGGCCATGGGCTGATACCTGGCCGGTGGGACGCCTGCGTGTCGATACTTTGGGTGTCGATCTGCTGGTGCTGGAGGGTGATTCCGGAAACGCGCTGGCCTTCGGCCCTGGCCGCGCCCTACCGTCTTCCCAGTTGGGGTCGGAGGGCACGGCCGTTATAGGCGGCCATCGTGATACCCATTTTTCATTTTTGCAGCACATGCAAAAAGGTCAAATACTGCAGCTGCAGGTAGCCTCGGGAAAAGTTATCGACTATGAAGTGCAGTCTCTGCAAATTGTGGACGCGAGCCGGACGTCGTTATCAGTCAATCTGACTGCAGAGGTGCTGGTATTAGTGACGTGCTATCCCTTTGATGCTCTGCAAGCGGGGGGCCCACTGCGTTATGTGGTAACGGTCACGCCAAAAAAGGCTGAACCGGCACGTGCCAGCGTCGTGACCTCTGGTGCTGCTGCCCCACGGTTTTCCTACTGGAGGGAGCCCGTGCTGAGCTATCGCACCGCTTCTGCCGTCCGTGATCTGGGCGTTTCGGCATCGGAAAAATCGTTCTTTCCTGTGCAGGAGCAGCGCGTGCGGGCTATCGAATTTTAGCGACAGGAGAATCGCTGACACAGCGGTCTATCCTTAATAGGAGAGACCTCCGGTCTAGAACTAATTCGCCTCCTGGGTTTGCGGTAATCAGGTCGCTAGCCCGCGGTGTGTCAACAGGCATCTTAACGCTGGCCAGCGATGGGTCCGATTGACTGAAACACCGCGGGACTGACGTTGCCAGGATCGATAACGTCTTTTAGAGGTTGGGATTGGTAAACACCCAGACGTCGTCGTCGACACGGAGATAATTGAGTGGATCATCAAAATCGAACGTTTCCCGGTCGCCGCCGAAGGTATAGATAGCAGAGCCGGCATCGGCGTCGTCGATGACGATGATGTCAAAATCGTACTTGATATCCTCTCCAGAGCGAGCATTCCACGGAGGTGTGGTAAGCAGCTGCCAGTCTGCGCCATCTTCACTGGTCCACACATCGACGGGGTTCTCCGGCAGTCCGAAGCCTCCAAAGCAGATGAACGTACCGCCAATAACGCCGCATTGATGCCCCGGTCGTGCGGACCAACCCGCAGCTGGTGTGACCAGTTCCCAGTCAGCGCCGTTTTTACTGCGCCATACATCGTTAAAGTAGGGCAGTTCACACGTTGGAAGGGGGTCACAGAGAAAGCCTTCCTCTCCGCCGAGCAGGTACAGGTAGTCGCCCTTGGTAACGAGTTCCGCGCCTGCGCGTTTTGTCCATGGCGCATTGTCGGTCAGTTGTTGCCACTGCGCCCCATCCGCACTTTTCCATACGTCATTGAAATAAACGCGTAGAGGGGGGCCTCCAACAATCGATGTATCGTCGTTTACCGAGCCGCCCAGCACGTAGATCTCACCGTTCAATACGGTGGCACTCAGGCCGGCCCTTGGGCTCCAGCCTGCGGCATCTGTCATGCGTGTCCAGTCGGTGCCGTTTTTACTGCGCCATACGTCATTAAAAAATTGAGAAAAAGACACCAGAGGCGGACAGGTTTCGGGCGGCAGAAAGGGCGGGCAGCCTGACGGCCTCACCTCAAAATCCTGGCCGCCCAGCACGTAGATGTAATCATCCAGCGTAACGGCCTTGAAATACGCGCGAGGCGACCAGTGGGTATCAACACCAGACGTTAAAATATTTTCCCACGAAACGCCCTGGTCATCGCTGGCCCAGACATCAGACCAGATGACACTGTCACCGGGTATTGGGTTTGGCCCCTGGGGAGGGTTCGGTGTGCGCCCGCCAAGCAAGTAGAAACGCCCATTCAATTCTACCGTCTGTAAACCGGCGCGTGGCGCCCAGTATCCCCCGGGAGAAGTATCGCTCCAGGTGTACGCTTCAAAATCCAGAATGGCTGGATTTGCCGAGGGCTTATTGCCGTTCGAGCTGCTATCGGAGCAGGCCAGCAGGGACAGGCAAGAAATAGTGACCAGAACAAGCAGAACGGGTGTGGACTTCATGAACGCGCCTATGACTCTATTGATTCGGATTGACGTTGATCTGTGCATCTTATTGTAGACATTGGCTATGGTTTTTCCAGTGTCGTGAGCGCGGTGCATTGGGCGATGTTGCGCATTGGGTCAACACGATTTATCAGCCAAAAACTTAAGACCACGCTTATGAATTTTTTCAGAGCGTCAAGTTTATGTAAAAGAGTGTGACGGTAATGGCTGCTATGGGGCCTCATGAGCAGATTATCGCGTTCCGATGATTCCATCTGGTGATCCGCTTTGAGAACCCCAAAAAGCCGGTTTATTCAGCCTATACTTACGCAAGTTTATAACGTATATTTTTATGACATGCGAAAAAATAATAAAAGCAAATCGACATGAGGATTTTCGGCCTCGACTTCGTTGAGTCGACACACAATACCGCCATCGCTTATACCGCCTCTTATGAATGGTACATTGTCCTGATGTCCTGCACGGTCGCATGGATAGGTACCTTCGCAGGACTCAACACCGTATCTTCGATCAGATCGTCACAGACCAGAATGGGCAAGATAGCCTGGGGATTCACTGGCGCCTTCGCTCTGGGCTGCGCAGTTTGGTCGATGCATTTCGTTGGCATGCTGGCCTATTCCTTACCTGTACCCGTAAAGATGGACCTGCTGATTACAGTTGTCTCGCTGGTTCCAGCAGTCGTAGCAAGCGGTTTTGCGATTGTCTTCCTCACTTATGGTGAGCTAACACCGAAAGATATCGTGCTGGGAGGACTCTTTTTTGGCGCCGGAATTGGATCCATGCACTACTTCGGAATGGCGGGCATGGAAGGTCCTTTCATTCTGCGCTACGACGCGACGTTGTTTTCACTGTCAATCCTCATTGCAGTGGTGCTTGCCATTCTTGCGCTATACGTTGGTTTGGGAAACGTCCAGTCCGAGGATTACAGCGTATCGCAAACGGTTTCTGCTGCTTTTGTGATGGGGGCTGCGATTTCCGGTATGCACTATACGGGCATGTCTGCCGCCTACTTTTTCCCTGTCCAGAGTGAGACAACGATGTCCACTTCTCATGGGAACTTTATCGCTTTTATTGTTGTGGGTGTAACGGCACTGCTGTCTACCGTTGCGATTGTTTCAACGGTCGTAAATCGAATGTTTGTGGAGCTTTACAAAGCCACCGAAAATGCGAAAGCTGCCGCTCGAGAGAAATCAGACTTTCTCGCCAGAATGAGTCATGAGATCAGAACCCCGATGAATGCCATCATCGGAATGACGAGGATTATGTCGAAATCACGCCTCGATGAGACTCAGCGAGAATACCTGTACAAAATCACCAGGTCCTCTTCTCAGCTTTTGTCCGTGATCAACAGTGTTTTGGACTATTCGAAGATAGATTCGGGGATGATGTCGGTAGAGCGCGTCATGTTTCGGCCAAAAGAGGTGTTGGAAAGTATTGTTGAATTGACCGAACCTCAATCGAGCAAGAAAGATATTCGGATTCTATATCGAATGTCGGAAGACTTCCCATCCTACGTCGAGGGGGACCCAACCAAATTGACTCAGATTTTGACCAACTTGGTTTCAAATGCGCTCAAGTTTACAGAATCGGGTTCGGTCCGTATTGAATGCTCTGTTTCGGAGCGCGTGCAAGAGAACATTGTTCTCCATTTTTCAGTTCAGGATTCTGGTATTGGCTTATCAGAGGCCCAGATGAGAGAGCTTTTCCAGCCCTTCGCTCAGGCTGACGGGAGTATTACCCGTCGATTCGGAGGCACGGGTTTGGGTCTCGCAATCTGTCGGGAATTGTGTGAACTAATGGGTGGACGTATTTGGGTGGAGAGTAAGCTGGGTCGGGGCAGTACATTTCATTTTACGGTTTCATTCAACGAGGGGCCTGACCTAGAGAAAAAAAAGATACTGGAGGTATTGAGTGATCTGCGAATCCTGGTTCTGGATGATAGCCCGGACGACATCGCCACAATTACCGCAATTCTTCGAGATTACGGTGTCACACCCAAGTACGTTTCTGCCGGCCGGGATGCTATTTCCATTCTGGAACAAGCAGTCAGCGATCCCTACGACGTGTTGATCGCAGACTGGAGGCTCTCGGGAGAGGATGGGGTACGAGTAGCACTCGAAATCGATAATAACCCTAACATCGATTTCAAGCCCAAGACCATTCTTACCAGTGCCTATTTGAGAGATGGCATGGAACTTCTTACACGCAACTTATCGCTGGCAGGATTCGTCAGTAAACCAATCGTACCGGGTTTGCTCGTCGATGCGATTATTCAAAGCTTGAGTGAGGACGCTAGCTACGCTTTAGACGGCGCTGAGGGGAATCGAGCACTCAATCTCGAAAAGACATTTCCTGGAGCACGTTGCTTACTTGTCGAAGACAATGATTTCAACCGCGAGGTGGCGGAGCACGCTCTGAGAGAATTGGAGCTGGAAGTGGACACAGCTAGTAGTGGTTCCGAAG
>CAJQQW010000063.1 GCA_905480565.1 uncultured Halioglobus sp.
GATCGCGCCCTCCCAGTCATGCGATGTTGCCACTTTCAGCCGCGCGGTAAACGAGCTGAACGACTGCTATCCTCTGCTCAAACCCCGAATACTGAAAGCCATGGCGCTGTCTGCGAGTATCGACGGGGAACTCAACCCGCAAGAACGAGAATTGATCTGCAGCGTCGCCGCAGTCATGGACTGCCCTACTCCGGATTTTTAGGCCATATCGTTCAGGCGCGGGATGATTACGATCATATTCAGTCAGGGCGCACGACCGACTTTATTTCCGCAAAACCTGTGCTAGTCTGAAACTTGACGTAACAGAGTCACACGGATTGCGGACCTGAAAACCGTCAGTCTCTCACTATTCGTCATCCAGAAACCGAAACAAGGACGTTTTGATTATGGAAAATTTATCCCTGCTGGTATCAGGCGGTCACCACGCGACCCCGCTCCACCGAACTGAGTACCCAGCACCCACGAGAACGACCGATAAGGTGCTAACAATCTTGCTTGGCGGAGACCTCGCTCGCCTGCGGGCGGACTCGGTCGCTGAAGCTCTGGGCATGAGTGGTACCACCCTGCGTCGGCGCCTGCGCGCCGACCATACGTGCTACCAGTTTTTGCTCGACCGAGCTCGACAATACCGTTGCGAACAAGTGCTAAAGCAGTCATGGCTGCCGGGTAAATGCCTGGCAGATGAACTTGGTTATCTTGAGGTCAACAGCTTTTACCGCGCTTTCCGACGATGGACCGGCCTGACGTATAGCGAGTACAAGGCCCACCATGAGCGCCAATGCGAGTAAGATCGTTTAATCAAAACTGGCTTGAAAGTCCGCAGTGTACCGCTACGTCCGATCTGCGCTGCCAGTGCATTTTGCAATAGCTGAATGACTTATATAGCACTTAGCCTCAGCCCACAGTAGAGTTGGCAGTCTAGCTTGATGGGTAGCGCCACGCTCTGCGCTCACAGGTACCGCGACCTATTTACGACACTCACCCGCGAGGAGATTGTGCAGTAAGATGCCAGGGATTGGCATAAACACCTCGACTAATTGAAGGGAGGCACCGCAAGGACAGGGAAGCACCCCCTCGGATCGCTTCTGAATCGTGCAGGGCCATCCCATGCCCTTGACTTAACCTAGTTCATCGATAATATCAACGCGCACTCGCGGTTTTCGCATCATTGATTACGCATCAGGAATTCTCTAATCGACATGCCACGTTTTCGAATACCGCAGTACGGCTTGCCAGCTCTTTATTTTTTTCTTTTTTATTGAACATTCTTTTCGAGCCATGCTCTTTCTTTCAACGCGCTCGGCTTGAGCTATGACGTCATTGCCGGAACGCCCGATAATCAGGTCGAACTGGCAGGCTGTGATACAGCAATATGCACCGGCCTGAATATAATAATTCCAGCTAAAGTGCGCGACGGCCCAATCGATTACGCGGTGACCAGTGTCAAAATTGAAGCCTTTGAAGATCATAATCTACTCAGCGTAGCCATAGGAAAAAACATCCAGACTCTTGGAGAAAAAGCGTTCAAGGGCAACTCCCTGAGAAGTTTAACAATGCCGGACGGCGTTAAAATTATCGGAAAGAAAGCGTTCGAGAGAAATGCTCTTGAAACCCTAACCGTTCCCGCTAGTGTCAATACCATCGACGCAAATGCTTTCAATAGGAACAACCTCAGCACAGTTGCGTTCAGGGTGTCCTTCGAAGCCTTCGAGATAGACACCATGTTTGACAACAATAACGGGCTGGCCACTATCAACTATTGCAGCGACGCATTGCATTGGTCTGGACAAACTTTTTATAACGGTATCGACAGCCTCGCATCCACGCCAATCAATTGTTCGAGCACGGGCCCGACCTCTGTGCCGCTGGCTCCGCTCTGGCTACTCGCCTTCATATCAGGCTTACTGGCGCTACTGGGCCTGCGAGGGCTGCGTTAAAGCAAAGATTAGAATGACGATACTTTGGGATCACTTTTCTGCTTTCCGGCGACCGCGCCGGAAAACCCTGTCTCTACTGCGATCGGCGAGCTATCTGACGGGCCGGAAACCCGCAGCATTCAAGCTGTTTTTGCGCGCATTGCTGATCTGATTTTCTTTCAGAGTACAGGCGAACGGCAGGCGGATTGACGCAAAACAACAGTGCGGCCACCAGGCTTGGATAGCCCAAGGAGGAAATCAGGAAGCGTAGCCCCGCGGATTAGATGCCTGCCAACGCCAGGTATCCTGACACATCTGCGCCAGGTCGCGAGATGCTCTCCACTGCAGCAATTTTTCCGCCAGCGCAGGGTCGGCCCAGCAGGTGGCGATATCACCCGGTCGCCTTTCAACAATCTCGTAGGGCACCACTTTTCCGCTGGCACGCTCGAACGCGCTGATCATCTCCAGCACTGACACACCATTACCGGTACCCAGGTTGATGGTGTGCAGCCCCGTTTGACGACACACATAGTCGAGCGCAGACACGTGGCCCTCCACAAGGTCCATGACGTGAATGTAGTCGCGAACACCCGTTCCATCAGGTGTTGCATAGTCATCGCCAAAGACAAACAGCTTATCGCGCTGGCCTACAGCGACCTGCGCGATGAATGGCATCAGATTATTCGGGTGGCCCTGCGGATCCTCACCTATCGTACCACCTGGATGAGCACCGACCGGATTGAAATAGCGAAGGCGACAAATGCTCCAGTCCGGCTTGGCCACCTGCCAGTCAGCAAGTATGTCCTCGACCATGCGCTTGGTTCGCCCGTAGGGGCTGGTGGGCGCCAGGTTGAAATCCTCGCGGATAGGCACAGTCGCCGGGTCGCCATAGACCGTAGCCGATGAGGAAAAGACAAGATTTTTTACCCCTGCTTTCGCCATCGCCTCCAGCAGCACAAGCGAACCAGAAACATTGCAGTCGTAGTATTCCAATGGCATTGCTACCGACTCACCCACCGCCTTGAGACCGGCAAAGTGCAACACCGCTCGCACTGTGTGCCGACTGAATACCGCGTCAAGGCACTGCCGATCGCGTATATCACCCTGCACAAATTCAGGCACTGTCCCACAAATACTGCCGGTTCGCTCTAGGGCTACGACGCTGCTGTTCGACAGGTTATCGAGCACAACCACGTCATATCCCGCGTCAATCAAAGCAACACAGGCGTGGCTGCCAATGTAGCCCGCTCCTCCGGTCACCAACACGGTACCCGTCATAGTATTATCCCGTCACGTCGACTGTTATATAAAGACTCTGAGTATAACCGATTGGTATTGGGGAGAAACCCGCGGGGCGTCATACCCTCTGACCATCCGACTATGAAAATATCGTCAAAACCCTATATTATGTGACTCCAACTCAGTAACAGACCCTTTCAAATGCAGATACTCGTCACCGGCGCCGCCGGCTTTATTGGCTATCACCTCAGTGAAAAACTCCTCGCCCGAGGCGACAGGGTCATCGGGCTGGATAACCTCAACGATTATTATGACGTCAGCCTGAAAGAGGCACGTCTGGAGCGATTGCGTTGTCAGGATCACTTCACCTTCGTCAAAGCCGATCTGCGAGACCGGGACGCGTTGAATGAGCTGTTCGAGGCAACGCGTTTCGATGCGGTTATCAACCTCGCCGCCCAGGCAGGGGTGAGGTACTCATTGGAAAATCCACACGCCTATATAGACAGCAATGTCATAGGATTCACCAATATACTGGAATGTTGCCGACACCATCGCATCGGCCACCTTGTCTACGCCAGCAGCAGCTCAGTTTACGGCATGAACGGCAGCATGCCTTTTTCCGTCCACGACAATGTCGATCATCCGATATCACTCTACGCGGCGACTAAAAAAGCCAATGAGCTAATGGCACATACCTATTCGCACTTGTACAACATTCCGACTACGGGTTTGCGGTTTTTCACTGTTTACGGACCGTGGGGGCGACCCGACATGGCACTTTTCCTTTTCACCGATGCTATTTTAAAAGGCGAACCAATCAAGGTTTTCAATAACGGTGAGATGCAGAGGGACTTCACCTACATCGACGATATTGTGGAAGGCATAATCCGTGTAACAGACAAGCCTGCCACCCCGAATGCTGACTGGGACTCACGCCTACCCGACCCAGGAACCAGCAGCGCACCTTATAGACTCTATAACATCGGAAACAACAACCCCGTCTCGTTAATGGAATTTATTGGCGCAATCGAAAAGGCCATAGGAAAAAAAGCGGAAAAGCAGTTACTCCCCATGCAGCCCGGTGATGTAGCGGCGACCTATGCCGATATCGATGCACTGATAGAGGCGGTGGATTACCATCCGAGAACGCCGATACAGGAAGGCATCGATCATTTCATCGAATGGTATATGAAGCACATGGATGAGGGGCATTAGATGAATGTTGTGATGATAGGCGCAGGCTACGTGGGGCTGGTCTCCGGCGCATGCTTTGCCGAGTTCGGCGCAAATGTAACCTGCGTCGACGTCGATGCATCAAAAATTAAAGCCCTGCAGGCCGCTAACATTCCAATCTATGAACCCGGACTGGACGACCTCGTTTCTCGCAATGTGAAGGGTGGACGTCTCAAGTTTTCCGACCAGCTAAAAGACTGGATTGCTGATGCCGACCTCGTCTTTATCGCCGTGGGCACACCCACGCGACGCGGAGATGGTCACGCAGATCTGAAGTATGTCTATGCCGCAGCGGAAGAAATCGCCAAACACCTCGAGGGATACACCGTCATCGTGGATAAATCCACCGTGCCGGTAGGCACCGCCCGTGAAGTACACAACATAGTCAGCCGAACAAATCCTGACGCGGATTTCGATGTCGCATCCAACCCCGAGTTTCTCCGTGAAGGCTCTGCAATTGGCGATTTCATGCGTCCTGACCGGGTGGTACTGGGCGTACAATCCGAACGAGCAGGCAATATGCTTCGCGAGCTGTATCGGCCACTAAACTTGATAGAAACCCCCATTATGGTCACCGACCTTGAGAGCGCGGAGATTACCAAGTACGCGGCTAATGCGTTTCTTGCCACAAAAATCAGTTTCATCAATGAGGTGGCGGATCTGTGTGAAAAAACGGGCGCCGACGTACACGCGGTTGCAAGGGGAATGGGGCTTGACGGGCGTATCGGTAAAAAGTTTTTGCATGCCGGCCCAGGATACGGTGGCTCCTGCTTTCCAAAAGATACTCTTGCCATGATCCGTATGTCACAGGATGCGGGTGCATCGAGTCAGATTGTACAGGCGGTAGTGGATGTCAACACAGCGCAAAAGAAACGCATGGTGGAGAAGATTAGGGAGGCACTGGGAGGCAGCGCGGCCAATAAAACTATTGCCGTTCTCGGACTCACCTTCAAGCCCGAGACTGATGACATGCGTGATGCGCCCTCGCTCACTATTCTGCCAGCGCTGCTGGAGCAGGGCGCTTGCATCAAGGCCCATGATCCTCAGGGCATGGAAGAGGCGCGTACGGAACTCCCCAGCGCCATTCTGTACCAAGACAGCGTTGAGGACACTATCACCGACGCTGATGCCATAGTCCTGATGACGGAATGGAACGTTTACCGGGGACTAGACCTCGGCAAAGTGAAACGCCTGATGAGCGGCGACGTTTTCATCGACCTGCGCAACGTGTATGAAAAAGAGCGCGTGCAATCTCACGGTTTCCAATACAGCTGCGTCGGGCGTTAAGCCTCTAATGAACCACCGACGACGAAAGATCATTACCTAAGGGGCGCCAAATCATTTGCTGTTGCAGGCCACGTCAGTCATTGGCGAGACAATCATCCTGTGCACACAAATCTGAAACGACAGGGTAACGCCAACTGTACCTAGGCGGAGGCGTGCGGAATAAATCGCTAAACCGGCCCGAAGTTAGAGAACACGCCGTAACCTCAGAGCATGCTTGAAAAATAGTCAATCGTGCTTTTTAGCCCCTTATCAAGCTGAATTCCTGGTTCCCAGCCCAACAACGCCTTTGCCGCGTCGATATCGGGTTGCCGTTGCAGGGGATCATCGCTGGGCAGCGGATTGTTGACCAGCTCAGATTTTGAACCTGTCAGGGCAATCACTTTTTCCGCCAACTCCAGAATCGTGAACTCATAGGGGTTACCAAGGTTCACGGGGCCGGTCACTACGTCATCGGTATCCATCAAGGCAAGGAAACCATCAATGAGATCGTCAACATAGCAGAAAGAACGAGATTGACTGCCGTCACCAAAGATCGTGATCGCGTCTCCTCTAAGGGCCTGCATAATAAAATTCGAAACCACCCGACCATCGTTGGGATGCATTTTAGGTCCGTAGGTGTTGAATATTCTGGCTACCTTGATAATCAGACCATGCTGTCGGTGATAGTCAAAAAAGAGCGTCTCAGCACAGCGCTTGCCCTCGTCGTAGCAGGAGCGTTCACCTACTGGATTGACATGACCCCAGTAGTTTTCAGGCTGAGGGTGTACCTGTGGATCGCCATAAACCTCACTGGTTGAGGCCTGAAATATCTTTGCGCCTGTGCGTTTGGCAAGACCAAGCATATTGATCGCGCCATGGACACTGGTCTTTGTGGTCTGCACCGGATCGTGCTGATAATGCACCGGTGAAGCGGGACAGGCGAGATTATAAATCTCGTCTACCTCTACGTAGAGGGGAAAGGTCACATCATGACGCATCAACTCAAAATTCGGCTCGTCCAGCAAGTCGATAATATTATCCTTGGTGCCGGTAAAAAAGTTATCCGCACACAATACGTCATCGCCCCGTTCAACCAATCGCTGGCACAGGTGCGACCCCAGAAAACCCGCTCCACCTGTTACCAAAACCCGTTTTCTTAAATGCATACTCTGCTCTTCTCTTCATAGACAACTATTCTGACGGGAGGGTCGTCGCCGTCAGTTTGCAGGGCTCGCCACTCATAGCCCAGAGCGTCTTACCGTTCTGTAGCCAGAGCCTGCAACTGCTCCGCAGGTATACAGCAGCGACCATGATCACACGATACGGCCCAATTCTTTTAACGGCAAGCGCACCGCTCGGCTACTTCCACGTCGCACAGCCGGGCATCCTCTTTTTATGCTGGGCCGCAGGACTCGATAAGCGGGTTCCTGCGACCCCGAAACGTTCTGGAAAACGCACCCTCAGGCGTCGAAGGGGTGCCTGAGTACGATCGTCTCCAAGCGCTCCGGACCGGTGGAGATAATATCAATCGGCGCGCCCACGACCGTCTCAATTTTCTTTATGTAGTTGCGTGCCTGCTCCGGCAGCTCTTCGAGGGCTCTCGCTCCCAGAGTTGAATCACTCCAACCAGGCACTTCTTCGTAGACGGGCACCAGCCCCTCATAGTCCTCGGCGTCAACAGGGTTGAGCACCGGTTTGCCATTCTTGCACGTATAGCCCACACAGATGCGAATGGACTCCAACCCATCCAGCACATCGAGCTTGGTCAGACACAACCCGCTGACCGAGTTGATATTGACTGCCGTGCGCAATGCAACGGCATCGAACCAGCCACAGCGCCGCGGCCGACCCGTGGTCGCACCGAACTCGTGACCTTTTTGGGCCAAATGTGCGCCGGTTTCATCAAACAATTCAGTCGGAAACGGCCCCGAACCGACACGGGTGGTATATGCCTTGGTTATCCCCAGCACGTAATCAAGATACAGCGGTCCAAAACCCGACCCGGTCGCCGTACCGCCAGCAGTCGTATTAGAGCTGGTCACGAAGGGATAGGTACCATGATCTATGTCGAGCAGAGCACCCTGGGCGCCCTCGAACATAATATTGTCACCTGCCAGTCGATGTTGGTGCAGGATAGACGTGACATCGGCCATCATCGGCACCAGCTCTCGCCCCAGTACGAGAGTCTCTTCCAGCACCTGATCCACATCCAGCGCCTCCACCTGGAAATAGTTTTCGAGAGCAAAGTTATGGTATTCCATTACGTCCCGAAGTTTGCGTCCGAAACGCTGCTCGTCGGCCAGATCGCCCAAACGCAAACCGCGACGCGCCACCTTATCTTCATACGCGGGCCCGATACCTCGACCCGTCGTACCAATTTTTTCATTGCCTCGCTTGGCCTCACGGGCCTGATCCAGCGCCACATGGTACGGCAGTATCAAAGGACAGGCAGGAGAAATTTTGAGGCGCTCGCGCACCGGCACCGACCGCGATTCCAGCTCCTCAATCTCCTTCAGGGCTGCCGCGGGAGAGAGCACCACACCATTACCGATCAAGCAGGACACGTTCTCACGCAGGACGCCCGAGGGAATGAGGTGCAGGACTGTTTTATCGCCATCAATGACGAGCGTATGCCCGGCATTATGCCCCCCCTGAAAGCGGACAACCGCAGTCGCTTGATCCGTCAGTAGATCGACAATCTTGCCCTTGCCCTCATCACCCCACTGGGTGCCCAGAACCACGACATTCTTACTCATTGAGTCAACTCTAAATTTTCAGGTGTACGAAAATGGCGCGACTTAGTCACGCCCTGTTGTCTTGAGTGGTCGGATCAACCACTCACCCTCCACCTCGACCAATTCACGATCGCAGCGAGGGTCGACCTCGCCAGAGAAACTCTGGATGACGACCTCGCCGGCTTCACGCAACGCTTGGGCGCGGAGAAGCAGCACCTCGTTATCCACCCCGGGCAGACTGATAGCCCCGCTTTCGGTCACGTCCGGCACCAGTGCCATGAGGGCTTTCAGATCCGTGGCAAAACCGGTGGCGGGCCGGGCCCTGCCAAAGACAGCTCCTACATCATTATAGCGGCCACCATTGGCCAGAGCCTCGCCAACACCAGGCACATAGGCGGCAAAAACGAGTCCAGTGTGGTAGTGGTAGCCGCGCAATTCAGCCAGATCAAAATAAATATCCAGGTCAGGCTGCTGCCGGCGGATCGTCCGCGCCACCTGCTGCAGCGTGTCTAGTCCCAACAAAGCATCCGGCACTGTTTCGGCGTAAAGAGCTCGGGCATCGTCAAGAATAGATTCGTCACCGTGGAGCTTCGCCAGAGCGATAATTAATGCAGTAGTGCCCGGGTCAACACCCTCAAGCGCCTGTATTAAATCGGGCACCGATTTGCGTTGCAGGGCATCAAACACCGTTGCTTCCCGCGCCTCTTCCAGTCCAGCACGCAGCACAACCGCCTCGTAAATCCCAACGTGGCCCAGATCCAGGGTGATATCAGAGAGACCCGCTGCCTCGAGAGTCGCCAGCATCACAGACACCACCTCAACATCCGCACCAACACTGTCGTCTCCGTATAATTCCGCACCCAGCTGTATGGGTGAACGAGAGGCGAAGGGTGATTTCGGACGCGTGTGCAATGTCGAACCGGCATAACAGAGTCGAGTGACGCCCTCGTCAGCCATGCTGTGCGCGTCTATGCGCGCCACCTGCGGAGTGATATCCGCGCGAATTCCGAGTGTTCGACCGCTAATCTGGTCGGTCAGCTTGAACGTGGTCAGGTCCAGGTCCTCTCCCAAGCCAACCAGCAACGACTCGGTAAATTCGACCAACGGCGGGATCACCAGCCGGTACCCCCAACTGTGAAACAGGTCCAACAGTTGGCGGCGCAGCCGCTCCACAGCTTCGGCCTGGGCGGGAAGAACCTCTTCCACTCCGTCGGGCAGTTGCCAGTGATCTACCATTTTCATCACGCTCACCTGAACCTAGTGCACCCAGTAAAGGACAACCACCCCGAATAACATACAGGCGAGGCCGATTTTTCGAATCACGCTGTCGTCCATTTGCTCAGCCACCACCAGCATATTGCGCCAGCGTTGCGGGCTGATGAAAGGCAACATGCCTTCAATAATGAACACCAGGGCCACGGCAACCGGAAGTATCTGCCAGAAGTCCATTCACCCTCCCTCACCTAACTGCGGGGCACAAAAAAACCGCGACAACTGCGCTTAAGGGTAAGCGCGGATACCCACGGTTGACCGATTTTAACACAGCCCGGTAAGGGGTTTTCCGTGATTATTACAACCTGCGACGACCGCTATGGCTCTTATTACAGTTGAGCGGCCGGGCAGGTGCCTGGAGGCTTACTTTCCGCCCTGAGAATCCTTCAGGTATTTAAAAAACTCACTATCCGGATGCAGCAGCAGGACATCGCCCTGCCCCTGAAACGCATCCTGGTA
>CAJQQW010000064.1 GCA_905480565.1 uncultured Halioglobus sp.
GCCACTGTATCGGGCAAACCACCGGCAATCGCGCTGAGCCGACCCAGATTGTAGGACTGCGTGCCCTGCTGGGCCGCCGCACCAAAAATACAATCGTCCACCTCAGCCGGGTCAATACCCGCACGCTCCACCGCGGCTCGCACGACATGACCGCCCATGGCCGGGGCTTCGGTATCGTTAAAACCACCGCGGAAGGATTTAGCCAGCCCGGTGCGGGCCGTAGATACAATGACTGCGTCTCTCATTATTTATCTCCTGTAAAAAAAGCTGTCGGGCTATTTAGCAATAAAATCAACGTTGACGTCGTGCAGCAACTGCGTTGCCAGACCCCGCAACACGCAGCACTCCGATACAACGACAATCCGTCATGCGTGCTGGCTGGATACCGGCAAAATCTCGCCGGTCATGTAGGAGGAATAATCAGAGGCAAGGAACATCATCACGTTGGCCACTTCCCAGGCTTCGGCCGCGCGCCCATAGGCTTCCTTCGACTCCAGCTCTGCCAACAGGTCTTCCGAGGCCGACTTACGCAACATAGGATGCAGCACTATTGAGGGTGCAACCGCGTTAATACGCACGTTGAATTCCGTCGCCTCCAGCGCAGCGCAGCGCGTCAAGGCCATAACACCGGCCTTGGCGGCGGCGTAATGAGCCTGTTCTTTCTGTGCACGCCAGCCGAGTACAGAGGCGTTATTGACAATGACGCCACCCTCGCCGCGGGCTTTCATCACCGTCATCATATAGCGCGTCATTCGCATGGTGCCGTTGAGCGTCACATCCAGCACCTTGTGCCACTCGTCGTCTTCCATCTCAATCAGAAGTTTGGAGGTGCCAAGGCCCGCATTATTAATCAGCACATCAACGCCGCCCATTTTTCCTTCGGCAAAATCAATGAGTGCGCGCACGTCGTCTTCCACAGCCACGTTACCTACCTGTCCGAACACCGCGGTGAGACCCGTCTCCTCTTTTAATTTCTCAACAGCGGCATCCAACCGCTTTGCGTGGATATCACTCAGTACAATTGCCCGGGCACCCTCTTCCGCTGCTCGCGTCGCCGCAGAAAATCCGATACCGGCCCCGGCTGCCGCCGTAATTAAAACCGACTTACCCTTAATCAGGCCACGGCCCTCTACGTATTCGGGTGTCTTCAAATTCATTGCTGTTCCCTCCGCCTCTAAAACGAGTTCGCCCATCCGTCGGAATGACGCGTCTCTTTACAGTGTGCCGCGGGGCTCCTTGGGCATACCCAGGCCTCGCTCGGCAATGATATTGCGTTGTATCTGGTTGGTTCCGCCGTAAATAGTGTCGGAACGCACAAACAGGTACATCGATTGCAGCGGACTCAGCGCATAGGGGCCCTCTGTCAGGATCTCACATTCCGGCCCCATCACATCCATGGCAAGCTCACCCAGACTGCGATGCCAGCTCGCCCAATACAGTTTGTAAATGAGTGCCTCTTTTTGCAGACCACCATCACTGCCGCTCTGCCCCGACAACATTCGCATAGCGTTGTAGCGCATAATCTTGAGTTCGGTGTGTGCATGAGCAATACGCTGGCGAATCACCGGATCCCTCGCAGCACCATTATCGCGAGCGAGGGAGACAACCGCATCGAATTCGTTCTGGAACTGCATCTGCTGGCCCAGCGTCGAGACGCCCCGCTCAAAACCGAGTAAGCCCATGGCGACTTTCCAGCCGTCGCCGGGTTCGCCGACGATATCGTCCGCGCCGCACTCAGCCTCGTCGAAAAACACCTCATTGAATTCCGATGTGCCTGTCATCTGCTCGATAGGTCGCACTTCAATACCCGGCTGATCCATTTTTAAAAGAAAAAAACCGAGACCCTTGTGTGCCACCGAATCCGGATCGGTACGGGCGATCACGAAACAAAAATCAGATTCGTGCGCCAGCGAAGTCCAGACCTTCTGGCCACTGATGAGCCATTTACCGCGGGCTTCATCGAAGCGCGCCTTGGTCTTGACGTTCGCGAGGTCAGACCCGGCACCCGGCTCAGAATATCCCTGGCACCACAGCTCGGTACCGGCCACGATCCCCGGCAGGTATTTCTGTTTTTGTGCCTCGGTGCCAAAGGCGATCAGCGTCAGCCCTGTCAGGCCCTCGCCGATGTGGCCAACGCGTCCCGGCGCTCCGGCGCGGGCGTACTCCTCAAAGAAAATGACCTGTTGCTCGATAGAACAGCCGCGTCCACCGTATTCCTTGGGCCAACCGACGCAGGTCCACCCCCCCGCCGCAAGATTTTTTTCCCAGATCTTGCGCTCTTCGGGATAGGTGTGTTCGTCGCCGGGACCACCCCGGTATTTCAGCTTTTCGAATTCGCCGGTCAGGTTAGCCTTCAACCACCCGGCCACTTCTTCCCGAAACTCTTCGTCCTCGGCACTGAAGCTCAATTTCATAACCTTATCCTCAATCCAGCAAACGTTGTGCAATGCGCTCGCGGTGAAAAGCGCCATTGCCGAGCAGATGTTCCGATGACTTGGCGCGCTTGAAGTACAGGTGGATATCGTATTCCCACGTAAAGCCGACACCACCAAATAGCTGCAGTGCATCGCCGGCTACGGAGAAATAGGCATCGGAGCAGTAGGACTTTGTAACACTGGCAGCTTCGCCAAGTTCGGCGGCCATCGGTCCGCCATCCAGCGCTTCCTGCGCGATACAGGCACCGTAGTAAATGGCAGAGCGCGCCACCTCTGTCTGCAACATCATATCGGCAGCCTTGTGCTTGACGGCCTGAAAGCTCGCAATGGTGCGATTGAACTGGACCCGCTCACTCGTGTATTCGACCACCTGGTCAAGCAACTGCTGGCACCCTCCCACCTGCTCAGCGGCGAGGGCGATCGCCGCAAGATCAAGCACAGCGGAGAGATGCGTCCAGGCATTTCCCGCCTCACCCATCAGCGCAGTGTGCGCCAGCGTCACGCCGGAGAGTTGCAGGCTGGCCTGCTTGCGAGCCTGATCCATGGTAGGCAG
>CAJQQW010000065.1 GCA_905480565.1 uncultured Halioglobus sp.
TTCTTGCCATTATCCTCTGTGCAGTTAGGCCGAGGACTTTGCGCTTAGCATCACTACTGGTGGTGCTGGTGACCGTGGCCTCTCTCGTAGGCACCAGCCTTATCGCCCGCTCAGGCGGAAAAATACAACATCCGGAGTTTCGTCTGACCGACCCACCGAACCCAATCAAAACGACACGCTGAGCTTCGGTAAGAGACGACTCACAGGACCTCAATCTCTCGTTGGCCATCTCATTTACAGCCAGCATAGATCGAATAATCCACGCAATACTCATTGAGGTGTTCGACTATGACTGATATCGAAACGCTGCTGGCCATTGAGGCCATCAAGCAGCTCAAGGCACGTTATTTTCGCGCACTCGACACCAACGACTGGGGCTTGTTTACCTCCACCTTGACAAAAGATTGTATCGGCGCCTACAGCGATGGTGATCTGTCATTTGAGAACCGCGACGAAATCGTTTCGTTTATGCGCAACAATCTATCCGGTAAAAAAATGCTGACCCTGCACCAGGGCCACACCCCCGAAATCACACTGTTAAACAAGCACAACGCCAGCGGCATCTGGTATCTCGAGGATACCGTGCTGGCTCTGGAGTCCAATATGCGCATTTACGGGGCAGCGATATATACTGACGAGTACTGCAAAGATCACAATGAGTGGCGGATTAACACCACCAGCTACAAGCGCACCTTTGAATGCGCAGAGCCGCTACCGCAAGGGCATACCGTTAGAAAGCATGGCTTTTCCTGATGATCACGGTAGAGACCTTCGCAACTTCGCTGCGCGGTAGGTAACAATCTACAGCGGCGTGAATCCACAATGAAAACCATGAGGCACATGATTGCGCAAAGGGACAGAGGCGATCTCGTCCATCATGTTACTGGCATCGAGGATCATCAGTTCGGACAGTTCGGTGCCCGCATCATAGACCACGAATAACAAATAACCATCCCCCTCAACGGCCTCGGCATTACGTGGTACGAAAATCGGCTCCGAGGTATAGCGGCCGGGGCCACAGTCGTAAACACTTGCCTCCCCAGCCTGGCAATCCACTCGCTGCACCGCATTGTAAAACCCGGGGGTGTCGTTTTCGCAAATACCTGCTGTATACGTATAGCGCGTCGGACTACCCGTCAGGCGCCAGTCCCACTGAGGGAACTCACTGGGTATGCCGCTGGGCAACACCTCGCGGTTGATCTGCCCACTCTTTATGTTCATACGAAAGCGCGTCAACTGCCCCGTCGCAGGGCGCGGCTGGCTGAACAGGTTGCGTGAGAAACGCGTACCGACCTCTCCATCCTGCGCCGACATCGCCACAACATCAATTACGAGCTCATCGCCCTCCTCCCAACAGTTAGAGCTGTGGGCAAACATGAACGGATCGACCTCAAGGGTCCGCACAAGGCTGAAGTCGCTCAGCGACACCACGTAGACCTTCATACCGTGCTCCGGCTGAAACTCCATGTTGTTGTCGATAGTGTCTCTTGCGAACAATACCTTTAGCGGATTAGTGAAATTGACCGGCATCACCATAAAAACAAGGTAGTTCTCCGTCATGGCGTTGTCATGACAAAACGCCATCTGGTCAATAGGCAAAGCCGACCGCGCCACCATCGAACCATGGGGCGAGATTTTATAAAGATTAATCTTCGGGCGTGCACCCATACCCATGCCAAAGTTGAAATAATCCCCCGTACGCGGGTGGAGCTTGCCATGAGCACTGAACGTATCCATTTTTTTCAGAGCCCCGTCAAAAGTCTCCGGCCCCAGCGTTTCCAAAGTGTCGAGATCCATCCTCCAGGGTAAGCCGCCCTCAAACAGGGTCAGTAGTTTGCCACCATGATAAATAATGCTGGTGTTGGCGGCATTGGCAGGCATGTGCAGGTTCTTGAGGAATCCGCCCGGAGCGTTATGCCCATAGCTACGAAACTTGACAGCTTGCGCCCGGGTTTCCTCGATATACTTGGGCGTTTTAACAAAGCTGGAACGGTACTTTACTCCGCCATTCTCGATCCGGAAGGTATGTACGCAGCCATCACCATCAAACCAGTGACCGAATGGTTTGCCCGCTAGCTGGTTCCGCGCTGGGCCGTTGCGTAAAAATATGCCGCGCAAGTCATCCGGAATTTCCCCACGGATTTCATCGGCAGTAATTTCATAAGCCTGGTGATCTTCTGCCGTTCGAAAGCCAGACACATGGGCCAGATGGGGATCACTCCAGGGACTCACTGTCTGCTCGTCCACGTTATTCATTGTCACGCTGCCTACTCCGTGAGGTGATTAAGTACTACTTGCTATATACCTGTCGGCTATCGAACCGCCTACGCCAGTATATACGGGGTGATCCCGCCTGCCCATCCAGCCGATAACTCACATAGGGTGGCAGTTCAAGGCCACCGCATTTAATATCGGGAGACCCGATGCAAGGAGCCCTGCCTATGGCGCACCACGTCAATGTCGTATTTGTATGCGTTGAAAATTCCAACCGCAGTCAGATGGCAGAGGCTTTCGCCCGTTTATACGGTGGCGAGGACGTCACTGCCTACAGTGCGGGCTCGAGACCATCGGGGACCGTTAACCCCAAAGCCATTGCCGCCCTGCAGAACTTCGGCTATGACCTCTCCAAACACCACTCAAAATCACTGGATGCCCTACCTCCCATCGAGTTCGATGCCGTCATCACTATGGGATGCGGCGACGCCTGCCCGCATATTCGATCGCGTTTTCACGATGACTGGTCGCTCCCCGATCCAAGGGACATGTCTCCGGAGGCTTACAGTGAAATTTGCCAAACCATTAGCAGCAAGGTAAAGACATTACTCGGGGACCTCGGCCTCGCGATAGACACCGCATTTTCCGAGACAGAGCCGATCTAACGCATCATGACAAAACGCACATCGACGATCTATGCTCCACGCCGAGACCTGTGCCCGGAGTGGCCACACTTGTTTCCTGTATGACTGATAAGTCACTTGAGACCACAGTTCGGCCTCATCGCGCGGCAGCGATGTAAGAGCCGTGCTAGGCTGCGCGCAGTGCGCGCCCCAGCGGCTTGCTGCCCAGCGCGCTGGTGAATGTCCCACCACGCCAAACGGGTTCGCCGTTTATCCAAACGGTATCAACAACACCATCGGATCGGTTCAGCATCTGTTTGTGCATAAACAACTCCCGGTGTTCAAAAATACGGTTATCGTTACTGTCCCACGTTTTCAGCACTTCCGGGTCCAGCATTGTGATATCTGCCTGCGCGCCAATTTCAAGCGTGCCCACATCCAGGCCGAAGAATTCAGCGGGTTCGCGCGTCAAGCGCTTCACCATGGTTGCCACGGTGTCCATTGACTGCGCCTGGGCAAGCTTCAATGACATCAGGTTAGCGTCGAAAAACGCCATGTTGGTGATATGGGCGCCAGAGTCATTAAAACCCGGCATGGCATGCTTGTATAAAAGCAAATCCAGCGTAGCGTGATTGCCCGCATTGCCGACGTCGACCCAAAAACGGAAGCTCTTGTCGTACTCGCGCATCATGTGCAGCATGAACTCAGCGTCGTCGCCGATCGGGCAAGGAAATTTCTCGAATGCATCACGTTCCGCATCGCTGCGAGCCTCATCCACGGCACCTCGCTGGAATCGCTCCAACCGATCAAAGACCACCTGCATGCTCTCACCGTCCCATTCTCTGACAGGTGCGCCATCGAAAATCATCAGGTGCAGATCACGCACCACCAGATTATCCGGTAGCCCTAACTTTGTCTTTAAGTGCGCAAGATTGCGACCACGCCGACCGTAGTGCCAGTCTTCCCGAAAGCGGCGAATAAACTCGGGGTTATTCAGCAGTGCTTTACGACCCTCCACATCATCATACTCCTTTGAGATCAGTTCACAGGTAGAGTCCAATTCCTCATACAGAGGAGAAACGATTCCATCCGACCATATACGAAAGTTCGTACCCAGCGCCTGGAAGTGAATGTTTCCCTTAAACAGGCGACTGTTCATCAAGGCGGCAAAACCGAGCAAGCCCTTGTGTGCGTCCGGTGTCAGCACAAATTCGATAGCGGACAGGGCGGAGGTCTTCAAGGTTTTTCCAAAAAGCCGACCACTGGTCAACAGGAAAAAAAGAAACGCTTTGCTCCGTTTTTCAATAATCGGCGTGGTCTGCCAAACCCGGTCGTATTTACGTAAAACCTTCATAAGGCGTTTCATTTCGCCAAACTTGGCGAACTGGGTGGGGATACGCTTGTCGGTGTTTGGCTCATTCGCAAGGTAATGAAACGGCAGACCATCCGTACTCATTCCCACATAACCCTGATTCATGCCCTTTTCCAGCAGCGCCTCCATCTGTGCCAGTTCGCTATCGGTGGGATCGCGACTAATGCTGTCCTTGAGACCCATCACCTCAATGCGCAGCATGGAGTGCGGTATAAAGACGCCGACATTGGGCCCCAAGGGAACATCGTCAAAATGATCAAGATAATCACCCGTGTTATCCCACTTCACCGCTTCCACACATTTTCGCAGTACCGACTTGGGTATGTTCTCGACACGGGTAAAGCAATCGACGATCGGGTTCTGGTCGTCCGACTGCTGGCGACCGAAGCAGGTACCCAGGCTGCAATTGCCCACCAGCACACTGGTGGTGCCGTGCCGCACCACCTCCGGCAAGCCGGGCTCCAGGTCAACCTCAAGATCCAGATGCGTATGAATATCCAGCAGGCCGGGCATCACCCATCGCCCTTCGCCATCGACAACATCAGTCGCCTCACTGACAGGCAAGCCAGCGCCCCGGGCGGCAATACGCCCGTTCTTTATGGCAATATCCTGCTGCGTCGGTGCTGTGCCACTGCCATCTATTACCAGTGCGTTTCTAATCAGGGTATCCCAGGTGGATTCGGACATACCGTTTACCTCTCTGTGGCGTTTTCTGAGCCTGTCCCGTGGCCACAGTTTCCACGGGACGCGCCATGTTCTATGCTGCACCCCCGGACCACCGGGAGCGGACCCGCTACTATAGCCAATACCGGGATATCAGGCGAATGGGAAAAATTGTTTTCGACAACCACTACGCGCGGCTACCAGAGCGCTTTTACTCACCGCAGGAGCCTGTTCCGGTGCCGGAGCCCGGGGCCGTGCGTCTGAACCTTCCACTGGCAGAAGATCTCGGTATCGACATTGAGTGGCTCGCTTGCGAGGCCGGAACCGCCATGCTCGCTGGTAATTATCTGCCAGAGGGAGCGGAGCCGATTGCCACCGCCTACGCCGGTCATCAGTTCGGCGGATTCAACCCGCAACTGGGCGACGGTCGCGCAGTGCTGCTGGGCGAGATTCAGGCCCGCAACGGCAGACGCTACGACCTGCAGCTGAAAGGTTCGGGACCAACACCCTACTCGCGGGGCGGAGACGGTCGATCACCTCTGGGACCGGTTCTGCGCGAATATATCCTGTGTGAAGCTATGCATCGACTGGACGTACCCACTACCCGCGCACTGGCTGCGGTGACCACTGGTGAGCGGGTCGTGCGGGAAGATGTTTTGCCCGGGGCGGTGTTGACGCGGGTTGCCAGCAGTCATATCCGTATCGGCACCTTCCAATACTTCGCGGCGCGCAAGGACACAGAGGCGCTGCATTTACTTACCGAGCACGTCATTGCGCGCCACTATCCGGAACTGGATGACCGAGAAAACCGCATAGCCGCACTGCTTGACGCAGTGGTCGCCCGGCAAGCGCAACTCATCGCCAAGTGGCAGACGCTGGGCTTTATCCACGGCGTAATGAACACAGATAACATGCTCATCAGCGGTGAGACAATCGACTATGGCCCCTGCGCGTTCATGGACGAATTCAACCCGGAACAAGTTTACAGCTCTATTGATCACGGCGGCCGCTATGCTTACCGCAACCAGCCCGGTATCGCCCACTGGAATCTCTCCTGCCTCGCCAACAGCCTGATTCCAATCCTCCACAATGACCGGGAGCAGGCCATCGCTCTGGCCCAGTCGGCTCTGGACGGTTTTCCCGATTTATTCCTGGAAGCCAACGCCCAGGGCACCGCGCGCAAGCTGGGACTGCGCACTATCGACCCGAGCGATGTGCCGCTGGTGGACGATCTATGGCAACTCATGGCAGAACAACGGCTTGACTTCACCCTGACCTTCCGGCGCCTCGCAGACTTAGCCGACGAAACCAACCGTTCAGGCACAGTTGCAGAACTGTTCGAATTCCCGGATGTACTGCAGCCATGGCTTGATCGGTGGCGGGAAAGAGTAGCGCAGGAGTCTACCAGTGCCGCCGACAGGCAGGCCGCAATGTACGACGCTAACCCGGTCTTTATCCCTCGTAATCATCTTGTAGAGGCCGCCATTGCCGCCGCCACTAACACCGGCGACTTCGGGGTTTTTCACCAGCTGGTCGACCTGCTGGAGAGCCCCACACCCTATGCTTCTGAACTACGGTACTTTGCCACTCCACCCCGGCCAGACGAAATTGTTCGACAAACTTTCTGCGGAACGTGAAGCCACAGGCCATGCAGTCATGACGCAGGTCTCCCTGACCGGGTAAGGCATACACTTACATTCTGAACCAATCGAAGTTTTTTCCTACTCTCTGGCCGCCACACCGGGCGTGGGACTGTGCGTTTCACGTGACTGTTGCTACGCTGTGACTTTACCTTCATTGGTTGTGCAACATGGACATACTCGCAGAATGGCTCCCGCGCGTGGGTGCAGCACTGACGATCGTGCTGGGGCTGGTCGGCTTCTTCAAGCCGCAACTGATCACCCAGGCACAGCAAATCACGCTGGGCAGCCCAATGGCATACTCCGAAGCGCGCGTCGTGTTTGGCGGACTCCACCTCGGCGGCGGTATCATGGCGCTTTTACTACAGGAGCCACTGATCTACATGACACTGGGCGTGGCATGGGTGTTCGGACTCCTGGCACGCTTTTACTCGATGGCTGCCGACAACACCAGCCTGAAGGAATCGACCCCCGGGATTATCGTGGATGCCACCATGGCCATACTGTTACTCGGTGGTCTGATATTTTAGAAAACACGTAAACCGATCATTACACGACGACGAATCATTATTGCATGCCTACAGGGCTGTTTGGCTCACGCGGAAAACACGCTATGAAAATTGCCATCATTGGCGCAGGACCATCTGGTATCGCAGCCGGTCGCGAACTCTTACAGCAGGGCTTTCACGACTTCACTATTTTTGATGAACTGGATGGACCCGGCGGCACCTGGCGTCAACACTCCTACCCCGGTCTGGCCTGCGACGTATGGGCACACTCCTATACCTTTTCTTATGCCCCAAATCCAGACTGGAGTGCCAGTTTCGTTGGCTATGAAGAAATCCAGCAATACCTCGCTAACTGCTGCACCCAGTTCGGTCTCGACTCACACCTCATGCTCCAGACATCCATCAATCGCGCCAGCTATGCCGGCGAAGGCAAGTGGCTACT
>CAJQQW010000066.1 GCA_905480565.1 uncultured Halioglobus sp.
CACCCGCCAAGCGGCTCGGTGTATCTCGTGTCAAAAGTTGGTACCTGCGAGTGCAGGACGGTGCGCCTGCAGGCTGGGAACGACATGCACCGGCAGGGTTGCGTGAGATGGCGGTCAGCTATCCGAAGGCAAATTACTGGAAGGGCCTGTCTCGAATTTTCTACGTGAGGACGTTTTCCAACCCGGACGATAAGCAGGCTGATATGCCAACACTCTGTGTGGAGACCATCGTGGGGAATGCCATGGAGTCACGCTGTCTGGTCGAGGGTATCGAGGATCTGCAGTTTGAATTCGGTATCGATGGCAATGGGGATGGAGTACCAGACCGTTATTTCGAAGCCCCATCGCAGAGCCAGATTCGCAATGCGGTAACGGTGAGGATTCACCTCTTGGTGCGAAGCATTGTGACCATTCCGGGCTGGGTCGATAAAAAGACCTATTTACTGGGCCGAAAATACCTCACGGGTCGGCCGGATCGGTATATCAGGCGGGTGCTGAGCACAACCGTGTTGCTGCGCAACCGGTTTCGGCCTGTAGTGCTGCAGAGTGAACGTTTGTGAGGCCGGCGGCGTATCAGCATGGCACCGTATTGATATTGTCACTCGTGTTTGCGGCAATGCTCGCACTGGTGACTGCCACACTTGTGCAGACGGCGACGCAACAGTTGCATATGGCGGGGAATGACCAGTTCCGAACTTTGATGCGTCAGTACGCGCAGTCTGTTGCGGCTGCCCTTGCGAAAAACCAGCATAACTTTCAGTTGGATAAACCGGTTGGACATGTCAACTGCCCACCCGCTTCCGGGCAGTTCGATTGTGACAGCAGAACACTGCCTGCGCCGAATGTGCAGGTAGATATCGCTACCCTGGCGTTTGACTATCGGGTTGTGCGGCATGCAGTCTTTCGCAGCACGCTGTCGCGCCCCTCTTCGGAGGACGAGGAACACACAGGGGTAAACGTTTTCGCCACCTTTGAGATTGAGGTGCGAGTGAATAGCAGCGCCGCTAGTGTGCATGTCGTTCAGGGTGTTGCGGTGGACGTACAGAGCCCGACGACTATTTATCGCACGCATTGGCGCGAGCCGGGTGTGGATCCGCTTTAGTCATGCGGCAGACGTTACAACAGGATCAAGGCGTCCGGAATGGTTTTACCCTGGTAGAGCTGCTCGCCGTGCTTGCCATACTTTGTGCCCTCGGGGTGGTTGTACTACCCGCTTACCAATCTCAAATGCTCAGTGCAAGGCGTGGTCTCGCGAAGCTCGAGCTGCTCAAGATAATGACACGGCAGGAACAATACTTTCTGAACCATTTGAATTATGCCGATTCTCTGACGCAACTTGGCTTTCCCGCTCATCCCTATGCACTTACACGGGACGGCAATGCGGCACCCGCTTCAGCGATCGACAGTATTTACCTGATCGGGCTGGACGCAACGAACCGCAGATACATCGCTACCGCCGCGCCTATCGGCCATCAGAGCAGAGACGCGGGGTGCCAGGTCATGAGTATTGAATCGAACGGGGTGCGGGATTCCAGTGGCACTCATGAAACGCAGAAGTGCTGGTGAGGACCTATTCTTCCAGTCCAAGCTTTTTTTGCCGGTAACGCAGGCTACGAAAGCTTACGCCCAAAAACTTTGCGGTTGCTGTCTTATTCCAGCGACAGGCCTCCAGAGCCTCACTGATAACCTCTCGCTCGATGTTCTCCAGATAGCCCTCCAGATCGCCGTGCACGTCATGATGTCTGAGCTTTCCTGATGCTGGCCGGGGCTCAATCTCAGGCGCTGATGTCGGTTTTGGGTCGCCGGACAGAATGTTGCTGGAAAGCTGCAGATCTGCAGCGGACAGCGTATTGCTTTCGGACAGGGCCAGCGAGCGCTCGAGAATATTTTCCAGCTCGCGCACGTTTCCGGGAAAGGAATGCTCGCTCAGGGCTTTGAGGGCAGAATTGTCCAGTTTTACATTGGGGCCATTATGGCGTTCGCAAATACGTTCTAGCACGTTGGTGGCAAGCATCGGCAAATCTTCCAGTCGCTCTCGCAGGCTTGGCACGCGCACATCGATAACATTAATACGGTAGTAGAGATCTTCTCGGAAGCGGCTTTCCTCCACTTCTTGCGCCAGATTCTTGTGGGTTGCACTCAGCAAACGAAAATCAGTGGACTGCTCCTCGCTAGCGCCGACGGGGCGAGCGGTTTTTTCCTGTATGGCCCGCAACAGCTTGACCTGCATGGCGAGGGGCAGATCTGCCACTTCGTCGAGAAACAATGTGCCGCCCGCGGCCGCCTGGAACAGGCCTTCCTTATCCTGGTTGGCACCGGTAAAACTGCCTTTGATGTAACCGAAAAATTCGCTTTCCATTAACTCCCGGGGAATTGCGCCACAGTTTACCGCGATGAAAGGGCCTTGACTTCGGGGCCCATTGTTATGGATAAGACGGGCCACCACTTCCTTGCCGCTACCTGATTCACCCTCGATATGAACCGGCGCCTGACTTCTCGCCAGCTTTGAAATTTTCTGGCGCAAGGTGGTGATAGAGGGCGAGGAGCCAATCAGCCCTTCATGCATTGCGCTTTCCGCCAGACTGGTATCTCCCTCCATTTGGAGCGCGGAGCTGACAAGCTTGCGCAGATTTTCCAGTTCTATAGGCTTGCTGACAAAATCAAAAGCACCGGCCTTCAATGCGGAGATCGCGGCCTCAACACTGCCATGGGCTGTAATCATGGCCACCGGGATGTGCGGAAATTCTTGCTGTATATACTCTACGAGATCTATGCCGTTGCCATCGGGTAGCCGCATGTCTGTGAGGCACAGGTCAGGATTGACCTGTCCGACAATAGCTCTCGCCTCATTTAGGGTAGCGGCACTGTGGGTGACCAAACCCATGCGACTCAGTGTGATGTCCAGAAGTTCACGGATATCGGGTTCGTCATCGACTATAAGTACACTTTGGCTTGGCATCTAGACCGCTCGTTGATTGACTGAAATTCGAAAGCAGCTCTCTTCCCTGCGAGTCAAGCGGTAGCTGATATCCGCATCGTTTATTTGGCACAATTCCTTGCAAAGATACAGGCCCATTCCGCTGCCTTCTTGCATCGTGGTGTAAAAGGGTTCAAATAATTTACTCAGCTCTCGGGTAGGGACTCCCTCACCCTCGTCAATAATATCAATTTGGCACATATGCAGCGCGGAGTCGATCTCGACCTCAATGCGGGCTGATTCTCTGCCGTTAGCCAGTTTGCCGTGGCGCAGAGCGTTGTCTAACAGGTTGGTGAGCACGCGTTGCAGATTTTCCGGGTCAAACTCAATCAATAATTCCTTAAATTCACACTGAATAGTCACTTCTGCAGGTCGGTTAAGGGCGTTCAGGTATTCGCCGACAAATGCCGTCAGCCAGGGCGCAAGCACCAGGTATTCGGGCTTGGGTGGCTCACGCCGGGAAATCTGCATGACGCTTTCTACCGTCTGATTTACCCGCTCGCAGTGGTGTTGGATGATTTCTGCCATGCGTGCATCAGAGCTGTCCAGCTTGGGGGACTCGCTGAGTAACTGTGCCGCGTGGCTTATGGCGCCGAGCGGGTTACGAATTTCGTGGGCAATACTGGCGGTCAGACGGCCCAGTGAATTCAGTTTGAGGGATTGTGCGTACTGGGTAACAGGCGAATAGTCCTCGACAAAAACAAGGGTCTCGCTATTGGTATTGGACTGTAGCTCGCGGAAGTGAGCGATGATCGGCGTGGCGCCGTCCATGATGGTAAAAGGTTTCGCTCGATGCGCGCCGAAGTTTTTCCAGTGCTCAAACTGCTGCGCCAGCTCCAACGAGTAATCGCCAATATGTCTTCCCTGTGCAACTGCAACCGGCCGTTCAGGTGTGAGGAACTCGCTCGCGGCTTTATTCATTATTCTGACGATGCCACCGTCATTCACGAGTAAAATACCGGTTTGCATGTGCTGCACAATTTGTTCATTGAGGCGTTGCAGGCTATAAAGATCAGTCGCTCGATTGCGGGCAAGTTCCTCAGCGTGTCCAAGCCGGTAGGCGATGGGCTGTACCATGAGGGATACACCGAAAATCAGTAGTCCCAAAATCCCCGCAGGGAAGAATGCGCTGGTGTCCAGTTCGCTCTGCAGGACCAACCATGACGTATCAAGCAACAATGCCAGCACACTGATTGCAGCCACCAGTGTGGCGAGTGTGCGATTAACGATCAGTACCGCACTGGCTGCGACCGTTACTACCAACAATACCGGTAGGCCGCTGATGACTCCGCCACTGCTGCTGGCCAGCAGGGTGAGGGCTATGATGTCAATAATAAAAACCATCAACATAAGGTGCTGGTTTTCACTGAGTCGCATCGACAGCGAGCCGATAAGGGGAATACTTGTGGCGAGGTAAGCAAGGGCGACAGTGGTGTAAAGAGTGGGGTTTAGAGTACCGACCAGTTGCCGGGTATTGGGGCTGACCAGCATTATCAGCAGTACGAGGGATAGTAGGGATCGGTAGCCCACGTATACCCGAAACATCGCGAGGTTTTGCAGGCTGAGCGGAGAAGCCTGAGGTGTGGTCAGTATGGCTGGGCGATTCACCTTACGTTGGCCTGTCACTGTCCCGTTTTGGTCGGCTCAGTGTAACAGGCATTGACGACAAAGTGATGGGGCGATGGACGCCCCCGCAAGGTAATCGGCTACTCAGGGGGTAGCGAAAAGGGTCAGTTTTACGGACAATAGCGGCCCTTGCCCGGTCGGGGCGAAGACCAGAGAGTTACATGAGCACGCTGCATATCCTGATGGCCCAAATGAATACCATGGTCGGCGACTTCGAGGGCAATACAGCGAAAGTTCTGGCGGTTTTGGCGCG
>CAJQQW010000067.1 GCA_905480565.1 uncultured Halioglobus sp.
TGATAGGGTGCTGACTACCAGCGACTTTGCTGTCGGTAAGAGCTGCCACGTCGGCTCCGAGGAGATTTACTTAATGTTAATGGCGCAGTTTGTTATAGAGCCAGAGGAGTTGATTGCCGGGGTTGAATGTGTGGTATTTGATTGCCGTTTTTCCCTCGGGGATCCAGATGTGGGAGAAGGTCTCTACCGCGAGGGCCACGTGCCCGGCGCACACTATCTGCATCTTGAGCGTGACCTCTCGGGACCCGTGGCGCCGCTCGGTGGACGCCATCCTTTGCCCAATCCGGCGACATTTGCCGCACTGCTGGCGCGCGCCGGAGTCACTCGGGAGACCGTCGTTGTTGCCTATGATGATTCCCGGCAGGCGTTTGCCTGCCGCCTGTGGTGGCTGATGCGTGCGGCTGGCTACCGGCCACCCCGCCTGCTCAATGGCGGCTATCAGGCGTATTTGCAGGCAGGTGGGGAAGTCGTCACGCTCGAGCCTGTTGCGGTTGCGGCCCCTGTAGAACAGATCAGCGGCTTTGCACAAAGTTGCAACATTACAGGTGTGCGGGAAGCGCAGGGGGATGGTGCCCTGCTCATTGATTCCCGGGAACCTGCTCGGTACTGCGGAGAGGAGGAGCTCATCGATTCTGTCGCCGGGCATATTCCCGGCGCGCTTAACCGCCCCTGGCAGGCCGTCACGGACCATAGTGGCCGGCTGCTCGATCTGGATCACCAGCGGGCTCACTGGGGTGACGTGCTGGAAGCGGGGCACATTCTTGTCTATTGCGGCTCTGGCGTGACTGCTTGCGTGAACATTTTTTCGCTGGCTGTGCTGGGCCGGCACGACGCGCTACTCTATGCCGGTAGCTGGAGTGATTGGTGCGGTTACCTGTCTGGCGCTGGATCGCGATAGGCTTGTCGCTGAAAATTCAGAGGAGATTACGTTGAGTAAACTCAAACACGAGGCAGAACTGGTGGCTCACGCTCTAAAGGTGGGTGCCGTCTACGCAAAAAAGCGGGGTGTGGGGGAGTTCGATACAGTTGATTCGCAGAAAGACAAGATTACTTACCTCTACCGCTTACTGGTGCATGACAAACTGATTCAGCCGCTGGCAAAAGGTCAGGAGAGTGAGCCTCATATGAAGCACAAGCTGGCTCTGTGGATGTCGCGGCAGTTGCCGGAGGGCCACGCCCTGTTGCAGTAATTGGCTGCATCGTGCTGCGCGTTCTCCAGACGGGGTGCGCGCACGGCGTTGATCAAAAAACAGGTGGGCACCAGCCTTTCATCGGCTCGCCGCTGGCAGGGTGCTCGAATTCCAGCGAGCTGGCGTGCAGCATCAGTCGATCTGCCATGCCCAGGGCCTGGTCGTGGGCATAGAGGTCGCAGCCGAGGATCGGGTGCCCCAGTTGCGCGAGATGAATACGCAGTTGGTGGGAGCGGCCGGTAATCGGTTGCAGCAGCAGACGGCTACGATCGTCCATGCGCTCCAGCACTTCGAATCGAGTGAGCGCCTGTTTCCCCCGCTCGTGGCAGATTTTCTGTCGTGGTCTATTTGACCAGTCCGGAGCGATTGGCAAGTCAATTTCCCCCCTGTCCTGCCCGACAGCACCGAACACGATGGCGTGATAGCTCTTCTTTACCGTGCGCTGCTGGAATTGCCTGCTGATGTGTCCATGGGTTGGTTTGTTCAAGGGAATGACCATGATGCCCGAGGTGTCGAGATCCAGTCGATGAACGATACTGGCAGAAGGGTAATCCTGCTGCAGGCGCGCGATGAGGCAGTCTTTGTTTTTGGGATGGCGCCCTGGAATAGTCAGCAGCAAGTCCGGCTTGCGCACCAGCAACAGGTCTCGGTCGGCATAGAGAATATCGATTGCCTCACAACTATGAGGTACAAGGTAGGGCTCTGACGGTTGCAAGAAAGTCTCTCCGCGGGAGTTGAGGCCTCAGCCGACTCGAGCGCTATACTACCGCCCCCACTCATCACTGAAAACCGGCTTATGACCGCATTGCGAAATTTGCAGCGACAGTTGGCTGACATTATTCCCGGCGCGCGTCTCGAAGAGACCGTGCTGCCCGGCTGCCCGGAGATCTGTCTCCATTTGTTAAACGCCGACTATCCGCAGGAGGCGCTGGCGGCATCAACCGTGCAGCGGGTTATGGATAACCCGCTTTATTGGTCTTTCTGCTGGGCTTCGGGTCAGGTGCTGGCCGCGCATCTACTGCGGCACCCCGAGCGCGTAGCAGACAGGCGAGTGCTTGATTTTGGCTGTGGCAGCGGGGTCGTCTCCATTGCGGCCGCCCTCGCCGGCGCCGGCGAGGTTATCGCTTGTGATCATGACCCGTTCGCACTGGCAGTGACCGAGCGCAACGCAGCGCTTAACGGGGTCCGGGTGCAGTTGGCGCCGGACTTCGATTCGCTGGCCGGACCGGTCGAGCTGATCACCGCTGCAGATATCTTGTATGATCAGGCGAACCTGCACTGGCCCAAGCGTTTTTTGCGGCGTGCCGATGAGGTGCTGGTGGCGGATTCCCGTCTTAAGAGTTTTAACTATCCGTCCTATTCCGAGATAGCCCGGCAAGTCAGTCTTACCGTGCCTGACCTGGATGAATCGTCAGAGTTTCGTGAGGTGCGTGTGTATTTATCCCGCTAGTTTGGGGTATTTCAAGTCAATCGCTGTATGGTCTGCAGCCGCTTAATTTTGTACACTATGTGCCACGCTAACCCTGCCGGAACCTCCCTATGAATCCGAATTACCTCGACTTTGAGCAGCCCATTGCTGAGCTGGAAGTCAAGATAGAGGAGTTGCGTTTGGTGGGCTCGGACAACGAAATCAATATCGGCTCCGAGATCGAGACCTTGCGTAACAAAAGCACGAGGCTGACGGAGAAAATTTACTCCAATCTGAGTGCTTGGGATATTGTCAAAGTGGCGCGTCACCCGCGGCGCCCTTACAGCCTCGACTACATCGAACGGGTTTTCACCGAGTTTGACGAGTTACATGGCGATCGGCATTTCGGTGACGACAAGGCCATTGTGGGCGGCTTGGCGCGCATTGACGACCAGCCCGTCATGGTAATCGGCCAGGAAAAAGGCCGTGCCGTAAAGGACAAGGTCTACCGTAATTTCGGAATGCCCAAGCCGGAGGGTTATCGCAAGGCGATGCGTCTGATGGAAATGGCCGAGCGTTACAAGATGCCTGTTATTACATTGATCGATACACCCGGAGCCTATCCCGGTATTGATTCTGAGGAGAGGGGTATCAGTGAGTCTATCGCCCAGAACCTGGCGGTAATGTCTCGCCTTGCCACGCCTATTATCTGTATTGTGATCGGTGAAGGAAGCTCCGGAGGTGCACTGGGCATCGGTGTTGGTGATCATCTCGTTATGCTGCAGTACTCCACCTACTTTGTGATCTCTCCGGAGGGCTGCGCTAATATTATCTGGAAGGACACCGAGCACGCTGCGGAGGCAGCCGAAGCCATGGGAGTCACATCCACGACGTTGCAGGAGCTGGGCATTGTCGATGCCACGATTGAAGAGCCCCTCGGGGGTGCTCACCGGGATCCCGACCTGATGGCCCAGCGCATAAAGGATCACCTTTTGACCCAGCTGGACATCCTGCAGGGCCTGCCGCAGGAAGATCTGCTGGCGAAGCGTTTCCAGCGGTTGATGTCCTACGGCAACTGAGCCGGGTTTGATCCACTCAAGTGAACTCGATGTTGCGCTCTCTGGGCTGTTCGAGGCGCCACACTGGCTCGTAGGGTTTAGCGGCGGCGCCGACTCCACGGTTCTGCTACACCTTCTGAAACGCTGGTGCACGGCGCACCCGGGTGCGCCTCCGCTGGTCGCACTGCATGTAAACCATGGTCTGCAGTGTGAAGCGGATAAGTGGCAGCAGCATTGTGCTGAGTTCTGTAATGAGTTGCAGGTACCCCTGATCACTCGCTCGGTTGAGGTGCAGGCACCTGGCAGCGAGGCGAACGCGAGGGAAGCGCGTTACGGGGTGTTCTCGGCAAATCTGCAGTCCGGTGACGTGTTGTTCCTTGCTCACCACCTCGATGACCAGGTTGAGACTTTCTTTCTGCGCCTGATGCGAGGCGCAGGCGTCGAAGGTCTCGCCGGGATGCCACAGCAGCGTCAACTGGGCGCTGGCCAGCTTTGCCGCCCCCTGCTGGACGTGAGTCGTGACAATATTGAGGCTTACGCCTGCCGGCACAATCTGGCGTTTGTGACGGATCCCTCCAACAATAATGCTGCTGCTGATCGCAGTTTCCTGCGGCAACAGGTTCTGCCCCTGCTGTCCGAGCGCTGGCCGGCATATCGCGCCTCCGTTGCTCGTGCCGCGGGTCATATGCAGGCAGTGGCGGCGCTCTTGCCCGATGCGCCGACAACGGTGTTCAGTGCCCTCGGCGATCCAGGAATCAGGTTGGTCGAGCTGCAGGACATGGGGCAGGGGCCAGCCCGGTGCATACGCGCCTGGTTGCGCGGCCAGGGCTTGCAGGCGCCAGACCAGTCGCAGTTGCAGGAATTCCTGCGCCAGGTATACGAAAAAGCACAGGATTCGCACCCGCGCCTGAATTATGGCGGTTTTGTTCTGGCCTGCTTTGGCGATGCCGTCTACCGGGTGCCCGATTTTGGTGTTTCAGCGCCAAGGCAGCCAATAGCGATCGTGCCCGGTGAGCCCTGTGAAGTGCCTGGTGTAGGGTCGGTTAGTTTGGAGCCCGCTGCCGGCGAGGGACTTTTTGTCGAGCCAGGTGAGCGGTTGACTCTTGGGTGGCGCGAAGGAGGGGAGCAATGTCGTCTATGCCGGAGAGAAGGGACGCGGTCACTCAAGCGCGTTCTGCAGGATGCGCGCATTCCGCACTGGTGGCGTGACCGAGTGCCTTTGCTGTACCGCGACGAGGAACTGCTCGCCGTCGGCGATTTCGCGTTGTGCCTGTCTTCGCGCTACCGAGACGGTGCGGCAGTGGGTGAAACTCTCTGGCAAATGCGCTGGCAGCGACCGGCAACAGCTTCTTCCGATTGAGCTGCACTGGCCTTTCTGTTAACCTGATTTCCCATCTTTTACCATAAGGGCGTAAGCACCTTCGGGTCGCTAACGCACCGCTTGCTTGCCCGCATTACAGCAGACGTAGGTGATTATGACGCGTTATATTTTCGTCACAGGTGGGGTTGTATCATCTCTGGGCAAGGGCATTGCCGCAGCTTCTATGGCGACCGTGCTTGAAGCACGGGGTCTCAAGGTAACGCTGCTGAAGCTGGACCCTTATATTAATGTAGATCCCGGAACCATGAGTCCCTTTCAACACGGCGAAGTGTTCGTGACGGAGGATGGCGCAGAGACTGACCTCGATCTCGGTCACTACGAGCGTTTTACCCGCATCGTAATGTCCCAGAATAACAATTTCACTACAGGTAGAGTCTATAACGAGGTGCTGCGCAAGGAGCGCAGGGGCGATTACCTCGGCGGTACGGTACAGGTTATTCCCCACGTTACGGACGAGATCAAGCGACGGGTGGTGCTGGGTGCCGGTGATGCCGACGTGGCGGTGGTGGAGATCGGCGGCACGGTAGGCGATATAGAAGGATTACCTTTCCTGGAGGCCGCACGGCAGCTGAAAGTGGAGCTGGGTTCCAGTCGGGCTTTGCTGATGCATCTGACTCTGGTGCCTTATATAGCCACAGCGGGAGAGATCAAGACCAAGCCAACTCAGCACTCTGTAAAGGAGCTGCGCTCTATCGGTTTGCAGCCGGATATCTTGCTGTGCCGCTGTGCTGTAGAGATCGAGGAGAGCGCGCGGAAAAAGATCTCGTTGTTTACCAACGTTGAGGAACGCGCAGTCGTGCCCCTGTTGGATGTAGATTCAATTTATCGGATTCCCGGCATGTTGCAAAATTTTGGCCTTGATAGCTTTGTGGTCGAGCGTTTCGGTCTGAATTGCAAGGAGCGGGCTGATCTCTCGGACTGGGACGAT
>CAJQQW010000068.1 GCA_905480565.1 uncultured Halioglobus sp.
AAATCAGCCAGTCACGACCTTCCAGTTGCAGTTCCATGCTTGGTACACCAGCATCCCAACCCAGCCATAACTGCAATTCCAAAGCGCCCTCCGCCCAAACCGGCAGCGGCTGCGCTGAAATAAACTCCCGTGCCGCAGCAAGATCGGTGACCTGTATAGCCACGTAGAGCTCGCCAACAAAACTTTCCGGCCGGGTAGGGTCGCCCACTCCCTCTGCCAGCAGTGATATCACAGTGCCCCGGGCAGAGGTCAACCGGGCCTCCATATGACGTTGACTGCCATCCCGGGAAAGACGCAGATCCAGCCCCAGGCGACGCAATCCGCCAGCAGGAGTCCTGAGATGCAGTACATTGTTGCGCAGGCTCATGTTTTCCACGTTGAGCAGGAATTCGCGCAGGAAAGCAGTACTAGCGCCCTCTGCCTCACCCAGCCCACGCAGGGAAAAACGGCCGTCACTGTCTAACTCACCGTTTAGGTTTAAATCGACAAAAACTACATGGGTCAACTGCAGAGAGCCGCTGCGCAAGCTGTTTAATACATCGACTGTGACACGCCCCTCGGACAACTCGAGGGTGTTTTCGCCGCTGCTCAAAAAACCCAGACGAAGATCCGAAAGTATGATCTCTGGCGCAAACCCGCGCCACTGACCACTGACCCGGCCCGCCTCAACAGTAAAGGGGACGTTGCTATTTACTATCTGCAGGATGTCCACCTGCCAACGCTCCAGGTTGGCCATGAGCAAGCGTCCTGCACTCACGTAAATTGCAAGCAACACAAGCAGGAGCACAAGAACACGCCAGAGTACGCTGCCAAGCCTATGGAAAAAGGAACTCTCCACAAAAAAGTCTCATCGGTAAAGATTAACACTGCCAAAACGGCAGCAGTAAACTGCAGTCTAGAGCAGCATGATCTCGAAATTCTCCTGACTGTAACCCGGCTCTGCCCGAAAGCTTATAGTCATACCAACTAATTCCTCAAGCTCTGCGAGATAGGCGGATTCCTCCTCCAGCAGGCGGTCTGCCACCGACTGCGCGACCAGCACCATTAAAGCGCCCCTTGGGTAAGCGCGTGCATCGCGTATGATCGCGCGAAAGATTTCGTGACATACGGTCTCCGCTGTTTTGCGTGCACCTCGACCATGACACGCGGGACAGGTTTCGCACAACGTGTGCGCCAGGCTCTCCCGAGTGCGCTTGCGAGTCATCTCGACCAGCCCGAGTGCGGACACCCCCGTCACCTGATTGCGCGCAGGGTCTCGCGACAGCGCTTTTTCCAATGCGTGCATTACCTGCCTTTGATGCTCTGCGGATTTCATGTCGATAAAGTCGATGATAATGATACCGCCCAGATTGCGCACCCGCAGTTGTCTCGCGAGTGCACTCGCCGCTTCCAGATTTATCTTCAGCACAGTCTCTGCCTGACTCCGCTTACCGACAAACGACCCAGTATTCACATCGATAGTCGTCATCGCCTCAGTCTGGTCGATAATCAGATACCCGCCGGATTTGAGATCTTCCCGGCGATCCAATGCACGCTCAATAGCCTCTTCGACTCCGTATAGATCAAACAGCGGGCGCTCGCCCTGATACAACTCCAGTAAATCAGTCATTTCGGGTACATAATCGCTGCAGAACACTTTGAGCGCCGAGAAACACTGCCGAGAGTCGATCAGTATGCGCTGCACCGCGGGACGGGCAAGATCTCTTACCGTGCGCAGGTCCAGGGAGAGCTCTTCGTATACTAGTTCGCAGCCATTGGCAGCCGCGGCGCGGCGCGACACCGCATCCCACAATCGGCACAAAAATCGTAACTCCGACACAACTTCTGTTTCACCCACTCCTTCCGCTGCGGTGCGCAGGATAAAACCACCCTCGAGCACAGGCTCTGCCTGTGCCAGACAATCGGACAACAACGCCTGCAGTCGCTGCCGCTCCTGTGTATCAGCGATCAGCTGCGATACGCCTACATGCTCCGTTTGCGGCATAAATACAAGGTAGCGGGCCGATACCGACAAGTGCATGGTAAGGCGAGCGCCTTTTGAACCGATGGGGTCTTTCATCACCTGGACAATAATTTTTTTGCCCTCGTGCAGGTGATCTGTAATATTTCCCTGCGGCTCACCGCGCAGGACCCGCCCGTTCACTGCACCTTGGTGAATATCGGAAACATGAATAAACCCTGTGCGCTCGGCGCCAATATCAACAAAGGCTGCCTGCATGCCCGGCAGTACCCTTAAGACTTTCCCCGCGTAAATATTGCCGACCAGACCGCGGATAGCATTACGCTCGATATAGATATCCTGGGTAACCCCGTTATCCAGCAATGCAACGCGGGTTTCCATCGGCGTAAAATTCACCAGGATGTCCTCACTCATCGAAGACCTCCGGTGATGCCTTTGGAGAGAGCGCAGTCGGGACACCCTGATCGCGCAGCAGCCGCCATGTTTCAGACAGAGGCAACCCGACTACATTGCTGTAGCTCCCGTCGATCGCAGCGACAAAGGCGCCAGCCAATCCCTGTATGCCATAGGCACCGGCCTTATCCCATGCTTCACCTGAATCCAGATAGGCCTCGCACTCATGCCGGGTCAATGGAATAAACTGCACCCGTGTCTTCACCAACACGGTAGATTCCTCGCAGGCACCGATAAGACACACCGCCGTCATAACGGCATGCGCCCGGCCGCTGAGCAGAGCCAGCATGCGCAGAGCGTCTTCCCTGTCCCGCGGCTTTCCCAGTACAGCGCCATCGACCACTACCGTGGTATCTGCTGCTAAAACCCATTGGCCCAAGCCCGGGTGCCGGCGTCGGACGGCACTCGCTTTTTGCACTGCCATGCGACGCACGTAGGCGTCCGGAGATTCATCTGCAAAGGGTGTTTCATCGATATCAGCCGGCTTACAGATGCATTCGACACCCAACTGCGCCAGTAAGTCCCTGCGTCGGGGCGAAGCGGAGGCCAGGATCAGCGGATCAACTGGCATCTCAGTCCAGCTCGAATCGACGCCGCAAGCCACGCAAAATATGCAGGACAAACGGCCAGACCAGAGCGCTGGTCAGTGCGGGCAGAAGAAACAGCTTCGGGAGGCCGCTGGCACCGTCGACATTCTGTACCCACTGGCACACCAGCTGGCTGATGCCCACCAGCACAAACACCACCGCCGCCTGCTGCAGAAGACTGTAGACCCGCAGGCGCTGATAGAGGATCAACGCGAGGAAGGCCACCACCACCAGAGCGAGACCATGTTGCCCCAACAACGAACCCTCGAGCACATCCACACCCAATCCCGCAAGCAAGCCGATCGTAATCCCAACGCGCTGCGGCAGTGCAATACACCAATAAATGAGGGTGAGTGTGACCCATTCGGGCCGCGCCCACTGCAGCCAGTCGGGTAGCGGAACCACCAGCAGCACGAACGCCACCAGGAACGTCAGCATAATGATCACGTAGCCGGTTCGCTGCCTCCCAGACACCCCTCAGTCTTCCTCGGAAAGCGGGGCCAGCGAAGCCGCCGCGGGGGCCGTAAAAACAAGCAGCACATGACGGGTCCGGTCCAGCGCCGCGCGGGGCCGTGCCAAAACCCGGGCGAAGGCCTCGCCCGTATCGCGCTCAACGTCTGTCACCTCCGCCACCGGGTAGCCCACTGGAAATCGCTGTCCGAGCCCGGATGTCACCAGCAGATCACCCGGTTCGATATCGGTGGTGGCAGAAACATGTCTTACCTCCAGAGCGCCGATTTCGCCAGCACCCTCGACAATAGCCCTGACACCATTTCGGTTGATTTGCACGGGAACCGAGTGAGTCACATCGGTGATTAACAGCGCTCTCGACGTACCGCCACTAACCTCGACAACCTGTCCCATAAGGCCCTCGGCGTCGATCAGGGGCTGGCCCACGAAAACACCGTCCCGCGACCCCTTGTTCAAAACCAGCAGTTGTCGTTCCGGATCGGGAGAGACCCCAATAAGTTCCGCCACCAGCACATCGTCGCGCACCAGCGCACTGGAGTTAAGCAGGGCACGCAGCCTGGCGTTCTCCGCCTGCACTGAGGCCATTTGCTGTGAAAGACCCTGCAACACCAGATTTTCCTGAGCCAGCCGCTCATTCTCCTCCAACAGGTTGCCACGGGAGCGAATATGAGTATCGGTCCACTCTCCAACTGTAGAGGGCAAGTTGGCAACCCAGAATATAGGGTAGGCCAGAGAATCGAGCAGGGCACGACCGGATTTGAAATTATTGAAATGCATATCCGCGGTGATCAGGCCCACGGCAAGCAGGACGGCTAGCAGTGTGCGCAGGGCGAGGGAGGATTCCTTGACAAAAAGCGGTTTAATCTCGATTCCTCACAAGCTGCAGGGGACGAGCGATGCCGCGAGTCGAAAGCGGAAGAGAATCGCAGGGAGAGAGCGCCGCGGGATATCACACAGCACACAATCCACAGTCACGCCCTACTCCGTTGACAACAGGTCTATGGTGCGACGGTCCATGCGCTCCATGGCAAGACCACCGCCGCGGGCAACACAGGTCAGAGGGTCATCAGCCACAATTACCGGCAAGCCGGTCTCCTCAGAGATCAACCGGTCGAGATCACGCAACAAAGCGCCACCGCCGGTGAGTACGATGCCACTCTCCGCGATGTCTGCTGCCAGTTCCGGCGGTGACTGCTCCAAAGCAGACTTGACCGCTGAAACGATCGATTGCAGCGGATCCTGCAATGAGTTCAATATCTCGTCGCTCTCCAGGGTAAAGCTACGAGGCACTCCTTCCGCAAGATTGCGCCCACGCACGTCGATTTCGCGTAAGTCACTACCCGCAAACGCACAACCGATTTCAAGTTTGATGCGTTCCGCAGTGGCGTCGCCAATAAGGCTGCCGTAGCGCCGGCGCACATGAGACACAATGGCTTCATCAAAGCGGTCGCCGCCCACACGAACGGAATCACGGTACACCACGCCGTTGAGCGAAATGATGGCGACTTCTGTTGTGCCGCCACCCACATCCACCACCATACAGCCGGTGGCTTCTTCAACGCTGAGACCAGCGCCGATAGCGGCCGCCATTGGCTCCTCGATCAGCCGCACATCCCTGGCCCCGGCACTGAGAGCTGACTCCCTTATAGCGCGTCGCTCAACCTGAGTCGACATGCAGGGGACACACACAAGCACACGAGGGCTGGGGCGAATAAAGCGGCTTTCGTGCACCTTGGCGATGAAGTGCTGCAACATTTTTTCAGTGACCACAAAATCTGCAATCACGCCGTCCTTCAGGGGGCGGATAGCGGTGATATTGCCGGGCGTACGACCCAACATACGCTTGGCTTCCATGCCCACCGCTTCGATCGTTTTCTGTCCATCGTGAATGCGAATGGCAACTACCGAGGGCTCATTCAGGATGATGCCCTTGTCACGGACATAAATCAGCGTGTTCGCAGTGCCGAGATCGATGGACAGGTCGTTGGAAAATGCGCCGCGAAGCTTTTTGAACATGAGTTTCTGTTACCCTGTGGCTATCACGGGGAACCCCGTGGCTGGCTTTATTAATCGCTCTGAAAGCACCCGCTGTATCCGGCCGAGAATATCACCGCGGAGCCGTATTTATAGGGGTTGGCGTATTTGTGCAACTGTACCAACCGCGGGGATTTTGGGCAAGGCGCAAATGTGATAAGTTTACGCCCCCTGCCACCAGAGGCTGGCCTCCAGCAGAAAAGTTCACCATGACTATTGCGCAAGA
>CAJQQW010000069.1 GCA_905480565.1 uncultured Halioglobus sp.
ACTCTCTGCTCGGGAAACAGAGCCGCCAACAACTCACCACTCCACCCGGTACGACACCAGGTATCGAGAATGTAATCACCAGGCTGCAACCGCTCACGCAACAGTGGCACTAACGGATAAAATGCCCGAGTCGACTCATTAAAAGGCTGGAAGGCGGCGTACGCATCTCGATGCGGTCTGCGCCACTTCTGCTCAACAAAATGAGCATATTCCAGCGGGTCTCCAAACAGTTCATCCTCAGCCGTTTTCAGTGCGTGCAAATCATAAGGTCCAGGGGTAACTGGCAGAGCTTCCGTGAATAATGGAAACCCGGAAAGAACAGGGTGGGTGCGGCCACTCTCAGGGCACCGCAGGACAGCATAATCCACCTCCTGCCCGCCTGAGCCGAAGTCGTACAACTCGACAGGAGAATCCTGGGTACTCAAGCGGAGAATATCAACAAGGCTTCGTTTCATTGAGGCAGGTGGTCACTCACAAAAACATGTAAAGGTTCTAATTGGCTCACAATGCACTGCACAATTAACCCGCTTCCCCATGATAGGTGCGAAACTTAAATATCAGCCAAGCGTCCTAATACTGCTGCCGTCGCCCGGGAATAGCCATGTTTCCTACAGGCCATGTATCGCCGTATAGGCTAGGCAATACTATATCTACTTACAATTGCAAACCATATTCATATATGAGATTTTCAAGCTGCTTTTTTCACTTCCTGCGCCCTGTTATTAATGTTTAATCGATTAACTGTCCGACAAAAAGAAATCCTCACCGGTCTGTGTGGGCTCACTCTCCTGTTGGGTCTGTTTGCGGGAAGCAAGATTCCGGTAGATATCGAGCAGCTACCCTTTATCGGGATGCATTTAGCCGAGAAGCAACAGCAATCCTTCGATCGCAAAATGAAGAATGCTTTCTATACGCAGCCGGGCACCGGTCTACGGCTGGCAATACCAGGCGCAAAATACTTCCCGGTGCAATTCAACTCCAGGGGCTTTCGCGGACCGGAGCTGGACGACCCACTTGACCCGGACGTTATACATATTGGCTACATGGGCTCTTCTTTAACATTGGACAGGTTCTCCACCCCCGATGAAAACAGTTGGCCGGCGCTTACGACACAGTATTTGGGACAGGCCTTCCCGGGATGCCAGTTCACCTACCAAAATGCCGGAATCCCCGGGGCGAACTCCAGAAAATTAGTCGCCATGTATAAAGAGGTTATTTCGGGATTCAAGCCCGATATTGTCGTGGTGATGACCGATGACCGTAAGGCCACACTGAAGGAGCTGGCAAGTCAATCGGGCGTTCGTGCCGGTCCGGAAGACGCCCTGGATTTCACCAGGGACGAGCTACTTTCTCAGTACAAGCAAGACCTGCCTCACCTGCTGGACACCATTAAAAAAAGCGATGCCATTCCGGTTTTGTTGAGCTTCAGCCAGGTAATAAGAGAAAATCAAAGTAGCGAGGAGCAAAACAGGTTGGTCCAAAGAGGGGGGCTCTCCAGGCTGCCTTTCATGTCCGTAGAGAAATTTCTGCGCTCAGCCAGGTGGTATAACGAGATAAATCAGGAAGTTGCCGCCGCTAAAACGGTCACCTATATAGATTGGCATGGGGCTGTACCGGGTACAAGGCAAAACTTTTTAGATCTGCGCCACTTCAAATCCAGGGGCAGCGCACGACTGGCCGAGGTCCTGGCCGAAAAAATGAAAAATTCTCCGCTATTTACGAAGGAACTTGTGAGTAGGTTTGGCTGCGCGAAATAATCGATATTACCAACCAATCAACAACACCTATATCAGGAATCATCTCTTTACGCTTCTTACTGACGTGTCCGATCTGTTATGTCAGCTAGCCGCCGCCCGCTGAAAAGCCGGCCTGGCCATTGCCCGATCCACATACCCCCGTACGCGCGGCGTTCCCTCATTCACATAGTCTAAATAATCAGCGATCATCAGCCCGAAAACCAGCATGATATCGGCCGCACTAAAGGTATCGCCGAGTATCCATTCATTGCTGCCCAGCGCCTGCTCGACCACATTCACAATCTGCTGGGCGACCTCACGCCCGCGATCGACCAATGCCGGCACTCGTCGCTCTTGCGGCATTGGGCCGCTGTGCGCAGCGATCTCGCCCATGATCACCGTTAAGGGATTCTCGCCGTAATCCAGCCATTGAATCGCCAGTGCACCCGCCTCGGTATTGCGCGGCGGCATCAGTTGGCCTCCACCATACTTCGCATCCAGATACTGCAAGATCGCACTCGTCTCCCACAGCACAAAATCGCCGTCTTCGATTGCAGGCACTTTGCCCAACGGGTTGATTACGAGGTAGTCGGGACGCTGCATCGCGTCGCTGAACATCTCCACGGTTTCAAGCCGGTACTCGAGACCTATTTCTTCACAGAACCAGACAACGCGGGTGGAGCGTGACATTGGAGAATGGTGGATAGTTATCATGTTTTGGGGGTCGCCTACTCACTCGCTTAAGCGCCCATCATATTCAGAATAACGTGGGCGCGTCCAGACTTCTTCGATGCAGAAGGCGTCACCGGAACGTGCGTGTTTGCGTGTCAACCGGCAGTTAGAAATGGCTCTCACGTTCAAACACCGAAAGCGGGCTGATTCCCGACTGACGAGAATGCCTCGCTCGGCAAGCAAGCCCTCACTCTTTCGACGGCTGAAATGGCATCGATAATGGCGCCAGACGGCATACCTGATCGTATCGCGTGGAATTTGATGTCGGTTGTAGGGGTCAGCCCGCGGATTCCGACCATATGAGGCGGTTAATTTATCGGTATTGCAGAGTGGCCTGTCGATACACTTCCAACCATTATCCTCTATACTTTACCTCCCCTTATTTACCCCAGGAATAGCCCGGTGCAATCATCAAAGAACTCCTTCAACACCCGCGCCACACTCACAGTGGACGACAAAACCTATCAGTACTACGCAATTAATGGTGGCGATTTAGCGTCTCATAGCAGTGCGGGGCGCCTTCCGGTATGTACCAAAATATTACTTGAGAATTTACTGCGACACGAAGACGGTGTCAGCTGCTCGCGCGAAGACATCGAAGTGCTAGCGGCCAGCCAGGGGCATGGCAGCGACCAGGAAATTGCCTATCACCCCAGCCGTGTGCTGATGCAGGATTTTACCGGCGTTCCGGCCGTCGTCGACCTGGCTGCAATGCGCGATGCGCTGGTAAAGCGCGGTGTAGATCCCAAAAAGATCAACCCCTTATCACCGGTAGATCTGGTGATAGACCACTCTGTGAGTATTGATAACTTCGGCACGGAGAGTGCTTTTGAACAAAACGTGGCGATGGAGATGCAACGCAATTTCGAGCGCTACCAGTTTTTAAAATGGGGTCAGGGTGCCTTCGACGATTTTCGTGTTGTACCGCCGGGCACCGGCATCTGCCATCAGGTTAACCTTGAGTACCTCGCCCAGGTGGTAGGCCAAAAAAGTAACGGCGATGGCTTGATCGCAAGCCCCGATACTCTGGTGGGAACCGACAGCCATACCACCATGATCAACGGCCTTGGCGTATTGGGCTGGGGCGTTGGGGGTATTGAGGCGGAAGCAGCGATGCTGGGGCAACCCATTTCCATGTTGATTCCCGACGTTGTGGGCTTTGAACTCACCGGCCAGATGCGTGAGGGGATAACAGCCACCGACCTGGTATTGCAGGTGGTGCAAATGCTCAGGTCACACGGCGTAGTGGGTAAGTTTGTCGAGTTTTTTGGCAGCGGGCTGGATCAACTGCCCCTGGCCGATCGCGCCACTATCGCCAATATGGCGCCGGAATATGGCGCCACCTGTGGCTTCTTCCCTGTGGACGCGCAAACTATTGCTTATCTGAAGCTCAGTGGCCGCGATGCGCATACCATTGCCCGAGTAGAAGCCTATTGCCGGGCGCAGGGCATGTGGCGCGACGAGCATTACAGTCAACCCGAGTTTTCCGCCACCCTGCAGCTGGATATGTCTACGGTAGAGGCCAGCGTTGCAGGGCCCAAGCGCCCGCAAGATCGTGTTGCCGTAACCCAACTGCGCGAAGCCACTGACCAGTTCATTGAACTGAACGGTAAATCGGCCCAACTGGATACACCGTTCCCACTGGAACACAGCGATCAGCCTATGCATCATGGCGATGTAGCCATTGCAGCCATTACTTCCTGCACCAACACATCAAACCCCGCTGTGATGATAGGCGCCGGGCTGGTGGCGCAAAAAGCTTTGGCACGCGGCTTAAAGCGCAAGCCATGGGTGAAGTCGTCGCTGGCGCCGGGCTCAAAAGTGGTCACAGATTACCTGACCAAAGCCGGCCTGCAGCAGGCCCTTGATGAGCAGGGTTTTAATCTGGTGGGCTATGGTTGCACCACGTGTATCGGTAACTCTGGCCCGCTTCCAGAGGCGGTGGCGGCGAACATTGCCGATAACGATCTTGTGGCTTGCGGCGTTTTGTCGGGCAATCGCAATTTTGAGGGTCGCATCCACCCCCTGGTACAGGCCAATTGGTTGGCCTCCCCCCCTCTGGTGGTCGCCTATGCCCTGGCGGGGACCACCCGCATTGATCTAAGCCAGGACCCATTGGGTATGGACATTAATGGAGAGCCGGTATACCTGCGCGATATTTGGCCCAGCAATGCGGAGATCGCAGAGATCGTACAACGTGTTGACAGCGGTATGTTTGAAAAAGAGTACGCCGCTGTATTTGACGGCGACCAGAGCTGGCGAGAGATCGACATCAGTGGCGGAGCGACGTATACCTTCTCCGATGCCTCTACCTATATTCAGCTGCCGCCCTTCTTCGACGACCAATACCGGGATAACCAGGAGAATATTCTGGGGGCTCCCATGCTGGCTATGTTGGGCGATTCCGTCACCACAGACCATATCTCTCCCGCCGGAGCCATACCACTGGATAGTCCCGCCGCCCAATACCTGCGCGATCACGGCATCGAGGAAGGAGACTTCAATTCCTACGGGTCACGCCGCGGCAATCATGAGGTGATGATGCGCGGCACCTTCGGAAATATACGTATTCGAAATGAGATGACCCCGGAACTCGAGGGCGGCTACACGCGATTAAAGGGCGAATCACAGGCCCGGTTTATCTACGATGCTGCGATGGATTATGTGTCCAGAGGAGTGAGTACGGTTGTCGTCGGCGGAAAGGAATACGGCACGGGATCCAGCCGTGACTGGGCAGCCAAAGGAACGCTATTGCTGGGCGTTAAAGCGGTTATCGTTGAAAGCTTCGAACGCATCCACCGTTCCAACCTGGTTGGCATGGGTGTGTTGCCCCTTCAATTTATG